>JAICLM010000008.1 GCA_025927435.1 Thermoleophilia bacterium
CGCTACCACCGCCCGCCAGAGGAGACGGAAGAGGAGTTCACCGCTTTCCTGCTCGCAGAGCTCGAGCAGACGATCCAGGAGATGGGGCCCGAGACGGTCTGCCTCGTCCACATGGAGCCGATCCAGAACGCAGGCGGCTCCTTCATCGCCCCGACCGGCTACTGGAAGGGCGTCCGCGACCTCTGCGACCGGTACGACATCCTGCTCTCGGCCGACGAGGTGATCACGGGCTTCGGGCGCGTCGGCCACTGGTTCGCGTCCGAGCGCTACGACATCCGGCCGGACCTCGTCACGTGCGCGAAGGGGCTCTCCTCCTCGTACGCGGCGATCGGCGCCGTGGTCGCCACCGATCGCGTGATGCAGCCCTTCCTCGACGCCTCCTCGATGTACACGCACGGGATCACGTTCGGCGGGCATCCCGTGATGAGCGCGATCGCGCTCAAGAACATCGAGATCATGAAGCGGGAGGGGATCATGGAGCACGTCCTCGCCAACGAGGGTGCGTTCCGCTCGACGCTCGAGCAGCTGCTCGACCTGCCGATCGTCGGAGACGTGCGCGGGACGGGCTACTTCTATGCTGTCGAGCTCGTGAAGGACAAGGAGTCGCGCGAGACCTTCTCCGACGAGGAGTGCGAGACGCTGCTGCGCGGCTTCCTGTCACCGCGCCTGTTCGAGCGCGGCCTGATCTGCCGGGCGGACGATCGCGGCGACCCGGTCGTGCAGATCTCACCACCGCTCGTCGCGACTCAGGCAGAGTTCGACGAGATGACCGGGATCCTCGGCGACGTGCTGGAGGAGGCATGGACGAGAGTGTCGTGACAGCTCCGCCGAGCGCCGCGTCGCCTTCGGCCGAGAACGGCTCCGGCCCCGAGTACGACATCCGGCTAATCGGGCTCACCAAGCGGTTCGACGACGTCGTCGCGGTCGACAACCTCTCCCTGGACATCGACCGTGGCCACTTCTTCGCCCTGCTCGGCCCGTCGGGCTGCGGCAAGACGACGACGCTCCGCATGATCGGCGGCTTCGAGGAGCCGACCGAGGGGCGGATCGAGCTGGGCGGCGTCGACGTGGCCCCCCTGCCTGCGTACAAGCGCGACGTGAACACGGTCTTCCAGTCGTACGCGCTCTTCCCGCACCTCTCGATCTTCGAGAACGTCGCCTTCGGGCTCCGTCGCCGCCGCGTCAAGGGAGGCGAGGTACGCCGCCGCGTCGTCGAGGCGCTCGAGCTCGTCGGCCTCGCGGGGCTCGAACGGCGCAAGCCGCGGCAGCTCTCGGGCGGCCAGCAGCAGCGCATCGCACTCGCGCGGGCGCTCGTCAACCGGCCGCGCGTGCTTCTCCTCGACGAGCCGCTCGGAGCCCTGGACCTCAAGCTGCGGAAGGAGATGCAGCTCGAGCTGAAGCGGATCCAGAGCGAGGTCGGGATCACGTTCGTCCACGTGACGCACGACCAGGAAGAGGCCATGACCATGGCCGACCAGATCGTGATCATGAACGGCGGCCACATCGAGCAGTCCGGCACGCCGACCGAGCTCTACGAGTCGCCGCGGACGGCGTTCGTGGCGGGCTTCCTCGGGGTCTCGAACCTGCTGGAGGGGACGATGGTCGGCGAGGACCGCGTCAAGCTCTCCGACGGCACCGAGGTGCAGTGCCCGCGCGAGGCGCTCGGGGGCAGGACCGGCACCGTGCAAATCGGCGTCAGGCCCGAGAAGCTCCGCCTCGGCGCCGGCGAGGCGAATTCGCTCTCGGGAACCGTCGCCGAGAGCGCGTACATCGGGGTCTCCACGCAGTACACCCTCGACACACCGGCCGGGCCGGTGACCGTCTACGTGCAAAACGACCGCCCCGGGGGGCAGGTCGCGACAGGGGAGCGCTTGACGCTCAGCTGGAGCCCAGAAAGCACCTTCGTCGTCGACTCACAGGAGGGCTTGCAATGACCGACCAGATCACTCGCCGCGTCTTTCTCCGCCGCGCGGCCGCCAGCGGATCGATCCTCACCGTCCCCGGCCTGCTGGCCGCCTGCGGGGGCGGGAAGAGTTCTCCCGGTACCACCGGCGACACGACCTCGCACCAGCTCGCCAAGACGCTTCACTTCTCGAACTGGACGCTGTACATCGACAACAAGCCGGGCGGCCGTCACCCGTCGCTCGAGCAGTTCCAGAAGAAGTACGGCGTCCACGTCGATTACCGCGAGGACATCAACGACAACCCCACCTTCTTCTCGAAAATCGAGCCTGATCTTCAGCGCGGGCAGCCGACCGGGCGCGACATCATCGTGATGACGGACAACTCGCGCTATCCAAGCCTGCTCATCCAAAAAGGCTGGGTCGAGAAGCTCGACAAGAGCGCGATCCCCAACATGAAGAACCTGATCCCGCAGCAGCGGCACCCGAACTGGGACCCGAATCGCGATTACAGCCTCCCCTGGCAGTCCGGCTTCACCGGGATCGGCTGGAACGAGAAGCTCACCGACCCCGTGACGTCCATGGGGGACCTGCTCGGCAACAAGAAGCTCAAGGGCAAGGTGGGGCTGCTGACCGAGTTCGCCGACACGCTCGCGCTCGTGATGGCGTACAACGGCGACGACCCGAGCCACGTGACCGACCAGACCTTCAACCGGGCGATCGACACCATCCAGAAGGCGGTCGACTCGGGCCAGATTCGCCAGTTCTACGGAAACGACTACGCCGGGGCGCTCTCCAGCGGAGATCTCGTCGCCACCATGGCATGGTCCGGCGACATCGTCCAGCTCCAGGCCGACAACTCGCACCTGAAGTGGCAGCTCCCGGACACGGGCGGCGACATCTGGACCGACAACATGCTGATCCCGAAGGGCGGCAACGTCTACACGGCGAGCGTCTACATGAACTTCGTCTACGAGCCGAAGATCGCCGCCGAGATCGAGGACTACGTCAACTACGTCTGCCCGGTGCAGGGGGCGAAGGAAGTGCTCGTCAAGGAGGATCCTTCGATCGCCAACAACCCGCTCATCTTCCCGACCAAAAAGATGCTCGACAACGTCCACACCATCGACCCGAAAGCGCTCAACAACCAGAAGTACCAGACGACCTGGCAGAACCTGACTTCGGCCTGACAGCCGGCTGATGGGTTTCGGCTTCCTCCACCGGCACCGCGGCTCGACTGCGTACTTACTGCTGGCGCCGGGGATGCTCTTCCTGGTCGTCTTCTTCCTGGTCCCGCTGGGCTTTCTGGCCTATCAGTCGCTCGAGTCGGGGAGTATCGACTTCGGTTACGCCTTCACCTGGGCGTGGGACAACTACTCGAGCGCGATCACTGGCTACGGCACCCAGTTCAAGCGTTCGTTCGCCTACGCCGGGATCGCGACCGCGATCGCGCTTCTCGTCAGCTACCCCGTCGCCTACTGGATCGCGTTCCGCGGCGGACGGTGGAAGAACCTGCTGCTGCTCTGCATCGTCGCGCCGTTCTTCGTCACGTACTTGATCCGCACGCTCGCCTGGCAGACCATCCTCTCCGACGATGGGCTGATCGTCCGGACGCTCACCGACATGCACATCCTGTCGCCGGGCGGCCGACTGCTCGCAACCGGCACGGCCGTCGTGGCCGGCATCACCTACAACTTCCTGCCCTTCATGGCGTTGCCGCTCTACGTCTCGCTGGAGCAGATCGACCAGACGTTGATCGAGGCGGCCGAGGACCTGTACGCGAGCAAATGGACGGCGTTCTTCCGGGTCACGTTCCCCCTCTCGCTTCCCGGCGTGGTCGCGGGGACGCTGTTGACCTTCATCCCGGCTGCGGGCGACTTCATCAACGCCCAGCTCCTCGGCTCGACCACGAACCACATGATCGGGAACGTGATCAACTCGAAGTACAACGAGCTGATCGACTATCCGGCGGCCGCCGCGATGTCGTTCATCCTGATGGCGATCATCCTGGCGCTCGTCCTCATCTATGCCCGGGCCGTCGGGTCGGAGAAGCTGACGGGATGACGTCGGTCGCTGCCGAAGCCGGACGCACGCGGCCGAACGCCCTCTCCAGGGCGTGGGCCTTCGTCCTTCGCCACGTCCTGACCGTCTACTCGCTCCTCTTCTTCGTCTATCTGATGCTCCCGATCGCGGTCGTGATCGCGTTCTCGTTCAACCACCCCACGGGCCGCTTCAACTACACCTGGCGCGGCTTCACCTGGGACAACTGGCTCCACTGGAACGCGGTTCCCGGCATCCAGAGCGCGATCACGCTCTCCCTCGAGATCGCGCTGTTCGCGAGCATCGTGGCGACGGCCCTCGGCACCCTGATCGCCCTCGCGCTCGTGCGCTACGGCTTCCGCGGCCGGGGCACCACGAACCTGATCATCTTCCTGCCGCTGTCGACGCCCGAGATCGTGCTGGGCGCGTCGCTCGCGACGCTGTTCCTGCACTCGGCAAGCTACGGCCTGAGCATCCCGTTCGGCTTCTGGACGATCCTGATCGCACACATCATGTTCTGCATCAGCTTCGCCGTGGTGACAGTGAAGGCGAGGTTGATCGGGTTCGACCGGCATCTCGAGGAGGCGGCGATGGATCTCGGGGCGAACGAGTGGACGACATTCATCAAGGTGACGCTGCCGCTGATCGCACCGGCAATCCTCGCGGCGCTGCTCCTCTGCTTCGCGATCTCGGTCGACGACTTCGTCGTGACGTACTTCAACGCCGGCAACCAGGTCACGTTCCCGATCTTCGTCTGGGGCGCGGCGCGCGTGGCGACGCCGCCGCAGATCAACGTGATCGGGACGGCGATCTTCGGCATCGCCGTGACGCTCATGCTCATCAACGTCTTCATCCAGAACCGCCGCTCGAAGCAGGCCTGATGGCGTCGGCGTCGGTCGTGCCCCGGCTGCCGTCCTGGTGGCTGGAGCAGGCGCTCGCCGCCGAGGGCGACCCTCCGCCGGCGGTCGCGCTGGCGGGCGATGCGACGGCGGACGTGGCGATCGTCGGCGGCGGGTACACGGGCCTCTGGACCGCGCTTGCGCTGCGGGAACGTGCGCCCGAGCTGCGCATCGCGCTCCTCGAGGCCGAGATCTGCGGTCACGGTCCGAGCGGACGAAACGGCGGGTTCGTCCACGGCTACTGGGCGGCGCTGGCCTCCGTGCTTCCGGTGCTCGGCGAGGAGCGCGCGCTGGAGCTCGCGCGGGCGGGGGAGCGCATCATCCCCGGCATCCGGGCATGGGCCGAGGCGCGTGGCGAGGACGTGTGGCTGCGCGAGGGCGGGATGCTCGAGGTGTCGGCCGCGCCGGCCCAGGACGGCGGGGTCGAGAAGGCGGTTGCCGCTGCCGCCCGGGTGGGCCGCGGCGACCAGGCGGTCGCGCTGACGCGGGGCGAGGTGGGGCAGCGCATCTCCTCGCCGGTCTTCCGCGGCGGCGTCTTCTACCCGGAGTGCGCGACCGTCCATCCGGGGCTGCTCGTCCGCGCGCTGCGTCGGGCGGCGCTCGACGCCGGCGTGACTCTGCACGAGGAGACGCCGGTCACGGGCGTCCGAGCCGGCTCGCCGAACGAGCTCCAGACGCCGGGCGGAGTCCTGCGCGCGCCGGAGGTCGTGCTCGCGACGAACGCCGCGCTCACGGGCTGGGCGCCCGCGGCTCGCAACATGACGAATTTCGGCTCCTACGTCGTGCTCACCGAGCCGGCCCCGGAGGCCCTGGCGGAGATCGGCTGGACGGGCGGTGAGGCGATCGTCGACGGGCGGATGTTCCTCCACTACTTTCGCACGACGGAGGACGGGCGAGTGCTCATGGGCAGCGGCAGCGGGCCGATCGGCTACGGCGGCCGCATCGACGAGCGCTTCTCCCGCGACGTGCCGACGGCCGCCCGCGCCGAAGCGGGGCTGCGGCGCCTGCTTCCCGGGCTGGGCGGCATTCGGGTGGAGCGGGCCTGGGGTGGGCCGATCGACGTCTCCGCCGACCATCTGCCGTTCTTCCGGACGCAGCCGGGCACGAGGATCCACTACGGCGCCGGCTACTCGGGGCACGGCGTGGGGCCGAGCTGGCTCGGCGGCCAGATCCTCGCATCGCTGGTGCTCGGCGCCGATGACGAGTGGACGCGCCTCCCGCTCGCGGCCCGGCGCGTCCCTCGCCTGCCGCCGGAGCCCCTCCGGCGAGTGGGCGGCGGGCTCGTGCGCTGGGCGATCATGGCCTGCGAGGCCGCGGAAGAGGAGGGTCGCCAGCCCCGTCTCGCAGCGAGGGCAGCAGCCGCCCTGCCGCGCCTGCTCGGCATCGAGCTCGGGACCCGCTAGCGCCGCGAAACCGCCCACCCCGGGGCGGACCTGTTCTTCCTAGTAACAGACTGTTACTAGCTGCTTGGGGAGCGGCTCGGTTCCGCAGCGGAGCCGGCCGTTCCCGGCACTGTCCTTCCTTGTAACAGTCTGTTACTAGCCCCCTGGCGCTCAGGGAGTACGCTCGGCCGGATGGAGGTGCTCCTCTGCGACGTGGGGCCGCGGGACGGGCTTCAGAACGAGCCCGACGTGCTACCGACGCAGACTCGGGCGGAGCTCGTCGACCGGCTCGCGGCGGCCGGGGTGCGCCGCATCGAGGCCGTCAGCTTCGTCCGCGACGACCGCGTGCCGCAGATGGCCGGCGCGGAGGACGTGATCGCGCGCGTCCAGCGCCGCGAGGGCGTCGAGCTCTCGGGGCTCGTCCTCAACGAGCGAGGCGGGGAGCGCTTCGCCGCGACCGGGCTCGATCGCGTCAACGCCTCCTTCGCGGCGACCGAGACCTTCAACGTCCGCAACGGGAACGCCACGCTCGCGGAAGCGATCAAGCGCACGAAGGCGATCCTCGCCGCGGCAGCCGGAACGCCGGCGACGGTGACGATCTCGTGCTCGTTCGGCTGCCCGTTCGAAGGGCGGGTCGATCCCGGGACGGTCGCCGAGCTCGCCTTACGCTTCGCCGACCGGGCGGAGGTCGTCCTCGCCGACACGATCGGCGTCGCGACCCCGTCCGAGGTCCGCGCGCTGATCGAGCGGGCGCGCGCCGCCGGCTTCCACGGCCACAACACGCGCAACACGGGCTACGTGAACTGCCTCGCCGCACTCGAGGCGGGCGCGCGCGTGCTCGACGCCTCCGTGGGCGGCCTCGGTGGCTGTCCCTTCTCGCCGCGCGCGACCGGCAATGTCGCGACGGAGGATCTCGTCTACCTGCTCGAGGGCGAGGGGATCGAGACCGGCATCGACCTCGACACGCTCGTCGGTGTCTCGCAGTGGTTGGAGGAGGTGCTAGGCCGCACGCTCGAGGGATACGTCTACCGCGCGGGGACGTGGCCGCCGTGAAACGTCTTCCCTGGGAGGTCGAGGCGGTGCTGGCGCTGGTCGTGCTCGACGGCATCGCGGTGATCGCGACGTACTCGCGCGTTCCCTCGGGCGAGCTGTACCACTTCCATCACGGCACCACCGTGGCCGGGGGCTTCGGGCGGGAGCTCGTCGCGCTCAACTTCCCGTTCGCGCTCGTCGGGATCGCGTTCGTCGGCCTCGCCTGGCCGCGGCTGCAGGGACGACTGCGGGCGGCGGGAATCCTCGCGATCGCGCTCTGCGCCGTCGTCTACTTCGCGGTCGACCAGTCGAACCTCGACGCGAAGCCGTTGAACGCGGTCCCGGCGCTGGGGCTCGCGCTCGCGGTGGCTCTCGCGTTCGCCGTCGGCATCCCGTCGGCGCCACGGAGCAGGCGCGGCGACCGCGTGCGGATCGGGCTTGCGGCGCTGCTCGTCTTCTTCTGCGCGCCGCTGATCGCGGCAGAGCTCGGCTTCTTCCTCGACGGCTTCCCGTTTCTCGGCTGGTTCTACGAGACGGGCCGGCTCGCGATGCAGCCCGGCGAGTCCGTTCTCCGCCACGCCGTCCACCACGGACAGCATCACGGGTGGGAGGCGACGATGCTGTCCTTGACCGCGCTCGCCTTCTCGCGCCTGCCGCGGCCGCGCATCCTCGACGCGTATCTCGCGCTCATGCTCGCGTATGGGGTCGGGAACCTCGTCAACGACGACTGGCTCGAGCAGGTCGTCAAGCGAGGCTGGACGAACCGAGAGGTGCCGAACCTGCTCACGCCGGCGGCGAACTGGGGCTGGGCGGCCGTCCTCGTCGGCGCATTCCTCGTCTGGCGACTCTGGTTCCGTCAGCCGAGCCGGACGACGCCCGCGGAGGCGAGCCCCGCGATCTCGTCCTCGGCATAGCCGAGCTCGCGCAGGATCTCGCCGGTATGCGCGCCGAGCCTCGGCGGCGGCGCGTGATGGCGCACGCGCTCGCCGTCGGCGGAGAGAGGGGCTGCGACCGCGACGAAGCCTCCGAGCGACTGCAGGATCCCGAGCGCCTCCGTCTGGGGATGCCGTGCCGCCTCGCCGACGTCGTGCACCGGCGATACGGGCACGCCCGCCGCGACGAGAGCGTCGCGCAGTTCAGCCGACGCTTGCTGCTTCGTCCGCTCCTCGAGCAGCGGGAGCAGCTCCGCCCGGTTCGCGACGCGGTCGGGGTTCGTGAGGAAGCGGCAGTCGCCGGCCAGTTCCGGCACGCCGATCACGCTGCAGAGCGCCGCGAACAGCTTGTCGTTCCCCGCCACGATCATCAACTCGCCGTCCCGCGTCGGGAACACCTGGTACGGCGCGATCTGCGAGAACGCGCTCCCCTCGCGACCCGGCACGAAGCCGGTGCCGAGATAGCCGACGAGCTGGTACGCGAGCAGAGAGAGCGCGGTCTCGTAGAGCGAGATCTCTAGCGTGCGGCCCTCGCCGGTGCGGTCGCGCTCGTACAGCGCGGCGAGCACGCCGAGCGCCGCCCAGACGCCGGTGCCGAGGTCGACCAGCGACACGCCCACGCGCACCGGTGGCCCGTCGGCCGCGCCCGTCACGCTCATGATCCCTGAGGCCGCCTGCACGAGCGGGTCGTAGCCCGGCTGATCGCTCAGCGGGCCGCTCGACCCGAAAGCGCCGATCGAGCAGTAGACGAGCCGCGGGTTGCGCCGCCGGAGCTCGGACGCGCCGAGGCCGTGCCGCTCCGCCGTCCCCGGCCGCAAACTCTGGAGGAACACGTCGGCGCGGTCGGCGAGGCGGAGAACGACCTCGCGGGCGCGATCCTCCCCGAGGTCGACGGCGAGCGAGCGCTTGCCCGCATTCGAGGCGAGGAACATTGCGCCTTCGCCCTCGAGGAACGGCGGTCCCCAGGCGCGGGCATGGTCACCGCCGAGCGGCTCCACCTTGATCACTTCGGCGCCTAGCGCCGCGAGCAGCTGGGCAGCGGTCGGGCCGGCGAGGGAGGAGGTGAGGTCGACGACGCTCGTCCCTGCGAGCGGACGGAGTTCGGTCACCGCGGGTGCACCCAGACCAGGTGCGGCCCATGGCCGGGCAGCGCCACCGTTTGCTCGGGACGAGCGCCGAGCCGCTCCGCGACCCGCTGTGAGCGGGCGTTCCCCGGCGCGATCAGCGAGACGAGGCGCGGCGCCCGCAACCACTCCCGCACAGCGAGCGCGGCTTCAGTCGCATAGCCGTTTCCCCAGTGCTCGCGCGCGAGAGCCCAGCCCAGCTCGGGCTCGCCGGCAGGTGACCGCTGCCAGGTCTCCACGTCGTAGTAGTTGGCTCCCACGCGCCCGACGAGCGCTCGGTCGCTGCGCCGCTCGACGAGGAACTTTCCCGTCGGAAAGCGTTCCCACTGCTCGAGCCACAACCGGACGACCTCCGCCGGCGGCTCGATCCCGCCGAGCCAGTCCATGACCTCGGGATCGGAGAGCCAGGCAGGGGGCGCAGCTACGTCCGCCTCCGTCGGCTGCCGCAGCAGCAGCCGCCCGGTCTCGATCACAGCGGGAGCATGATCGACCGCTCGAACTCGATCACGGCCTCGTCGCGCTGATTGAGGCCGCGGGTGCGGACGGTGACGATGCCGAACCCGGGCCGGGACCGCGACTCGCGCTTCGCGAGCACCTCGGTCTCGGCGCGGATCGTGTCACCGGCGAAGACCGGCGCCGGCAGGCGCACCTCGCGCCAGCCGAGGTTGACGCCGCGCTCCGACACGTCCGCGACCGACAACCCCGTGACGAGCGCGAGCGTGAACGTCGAATCGACCAGCGGACGTTCCCACTCGGTCGTTGCGGCGTACGCGGCGTCGAAATGAATCGGGTTCGTGTTCAGCGTGAGCAGCGTGAACCAGACGTTGTCGGCCTCCAGTACGGTGCGCCCGAAGCGGCTTCGGTACACGGCCCCGACCTCCAGCTCCTCGTACGTGCGACTCACGCCCGAGATCATCGCAGCGATGCACGAGCTCGCCCTCGCGCAGCGGCGCGAGCTCGGCGTGCGCGCCCCGTGGCACGTCGGCGACGTCACCTGGGGGCTGCGCCAGCACGAGGGGCGGGAGGACGAGTGGAAGTTCCGGGTCTGGCAGGACGGCGATCGGACCGTCGCCTGGTCGTGGCTGAAGGAAGACCGCGGCCTGCTCGAGTTCGACGTCCGGCGCGACCGGCTCGATCTGCTCGACGAGATCCTCACGGAGCCGGACGCGCGCACGACCGGCGCCTTCGAGGACGACACCGAGGTGCGCGACTCGCTGGAGCGGCACGGCTTCACCCCGGACGAGGACGCCGGCCTCACCCGCCAGGGCTCGGTCATGCACTTCCTCGCTCGCGACCTGCCCGAGGCCCCAGAGGTTCCGCCGTTGCCCGAGGGCTTCCGCTTCCGAACGATGGAGGACGCCGACTTCTCCGAGCGAGTCGCGATCCACCAGGACGTCTGGGCCCCCTCGCGCGTCACCGGGTCGAGCTTCGCGAACGTCCAGGCGTCGTGGCCGTACCGCGCCTCCCTCGACTGCGTCGTCGAGGCGCCGGACGGTCGCTTCGCCGCCTACTGCCTGCTCTGGCCGGACGACGCGAACGGCGTCGGCGAGCTGGAGCCGGTCGGGGTCCGCGGGGACTTCCGCCGCCGCGGTCTCGGCGCGGCCGTCTGCACCTTCGCACTGCGGCGCTGGAACGAGGAGGGCGGCCGGCAGGCGATCGTGTACTGCGTCTCGGACGAGGCCTGCAAGCTCTACGAGTCGATCGGCTTCCGCCGCCACGCGGCGGTCGTCGGCTACTCCCGCTGACGCTTCTTGAGCATCTTCTCCATCGCCGACTCGATCCGACCCTCGACGTACGCGTTGATGCGATCCTCCATCCGCGCCGCCATGTCCTCCTGCTTGGACTGCGGCTTCTCCGTCTTGAGCGGCCTGCCGGCGAGCGAGCGTCCGTCGATCGTCAGCTCGTAGATGTGCTCGTGCTGGACGTCCTTCAGGTGCTGCTGCCCGAGGTCGTGGACGGCGACGCCTTCGGGGAGCTGGTTGCCGAGCAGCGCGCGCGTCGTCTCGGAGATCAGGATCTGGCCGCCGTGGCCGGCAGCCGAGATGCGCGCGGCGCGCACGACGTCGAGGCCGAGGTAGCCCTCCTCGCCCACCTGCGGCTCGCCGGTGTGCACGCCCATCCGCACCCGGACCTCCTTCGCCTCCGGCCATTCGTGATCGCGCAGCGCGCGCTGCGCGTCCACCGCGGCGGCGACCGCGTCGCGCGCCCGCGTGAACGAGAAGAAGAATGCGTCGCCCTGCGTGTCGATCTCCGTGCCGCCCCGTGCGCCGAACGTCTCGCGCACGAGCCGGCGGTGGTCGCTCGACACGCGGCCGTAGCTCTCGTCACCGAGCTCCTGAAGCAGCTGGGTCGAGCCCTCGATGTCGGTGAAGACGAACGTGACGGTGCCGCCGGGCAGAGTGCTCATCGGCGCCTACGCTACCCCGATGAACCGGCTCGCGCAGGAGACGAGCCCGTACCTCCTCCAGCACGCCGGCAACCCGGTCGACTGGCAGCCGTGGGGGGAAGAGGCTCTCTCCCAGGCCCGCGCGGAGGGCAAGCCGTTGCTCGTCTCCATCGGCTACTCGGCCTGCCACTGGTGTCACGTGATGGAACGGGAGTCGTTCGACGACGAGGCGACCGCGGCGGTCATGAACGAGCTCTTCGTCAACGTCAAGGTCGATCGCGAGGAGCGGCCGGACGTCGACGCCGTGTACATGGACGCGGTCGTGGCGCTGACCGGCCAGGGCGGCTGGCCCCTCACCGTCTTCCTCACGCCCGACGGCGAGCCCTTCTACGGCGGCACGTACTTCCCGCCCGAGCCGCGGCACGGGATGCCCGCGTTCCGCCAGGTGCTGCGCGCGGTTGCCGATGCGTATCGGGAGCGGCCGGAGGACGTGGCGGCGCAGGCCGAGGCTCTCGTCGGCGCGCTGAAGCGGTCGGCCGAGGCCGAGCCGTCTCGCGAGCCGCTCACCGCGGCGCTGGTCGCCGAGGCGGAGCGCGGCCTGCTCTCGCAGCTCGATCCGCGCTGGGGCGGCTTCGGCCACGCGCCGAAGTTCCCGCCCGCGTCCGTGCTCGAGTTCCTGCTCCGGCGTGGGGCACTCGAGCCGGCGCGGCTCACGCTCGACGGGATGGCGGCCGGCGGGATGTACGACCTCGTCGGCGGCGGCTTCCATCGCTACTCCGTCGACCCGCAGTGGCTCGTGCCGCACTTCGAGAAGATGCTGTACGACAACGCGCTCCTCGCGCCGGCGTATCTCCACGCCTGGGTCGTCACCGGGGAGGAGCGGTACCGCACCGTCGCGGAGCAGACGCTCGCCTACATGGTGCGCGAGCTGCGTCTGCCGAGCGGCGGCTTCGCCTCGTCGCAGGACGCCGACACCGACGGCGTCGAGGGGCTCACGTACACGTGGACGGCGGAGGAAGGCGCGCCGCGGGAGCTGCTGCAGCCGTTCGAGCACGGGCGCTCGATCCTGCGTGGGGAGCTGGACGAGGAGACGCGCGTACGGCTTCTCGAGGCTCGCGACCGGCGGCCCCAGCCAGGTCTCGACGACAAGGTCATCGCCGCGTGGAACGGGCTCGCGCTCGCCGCCCTCGCCGAAGGCGCGCGCAGGCTCGCAAGTGACAGCTTGTTACGAGCGGCGGTCGAGCTGGGAGAGCTGCTGTCGGCCGATCCGCTGTGGCGCACGTTGCGCGACGGCCGCGCAAAGTATCCGGCCTACCTCGAGGACTACGCGAACGTCGCGCACGGACTGTACGAGCTGCACGTCGCCACCGGCGACCTGCGCTGGCTGCGGGAGGCGCGGCGACTCGCCCTCGTCGCGGTCGAGCTCTTCGGCGACCCCGGGCGGGGCGGCTTCTTTCTCGCGCCGGCGGACGGGGAGCAGCTCGTCGCGCGGCAGAAGGCGTTCGACGACAACCCGACGCCGGCCGGCAGCTCGATGCTCGCCTTCGTCCTGCTCCGGCTGGCGCGGATCTGGGGCGACGACGACCTCGAGCGCACGGCGGTCGGCGCGCTGCGGCTCGTCCGCGACCTCCTGCCCCGCGCGCCGTCGGCGTTCGGCTGGGCGCTCTGCGCGCTAGACCTCCACCTCTCGCCACCACGCGAGCTCGCGATCGTCGGCGTGCCGGATTCGGAGATCGCGCGCGCGGCTCTGCAGAGCTTCGATCCGAATGCGGTCGTGGCCTTCGGGCCCGCGGACGACGTCCCGCTGCTCGAGGGCAAGACGCTCGTCGACGGGGAGCCCGCGGTCTACGTCTGTGAGCGCTTCGCCTGCCGCGCGCCGGTCACCGACCCTGCGGATCTCCGCTGAAACGCGGAGGGGGAGCCGTAGCTCCCCCCGCGCGTGGTCGATCAGGACCCGGCTTCGCTCTAGCGGATTCCGGTGTAGATCTTCCCGAAGGCATGCCAGTCGCCGCCCGCGCCGCCGCTCCACTTGACGAGCTTGAGCTGCTCCATCGGGAACGTGCGCTTGTTCGACGTCTTGACGGTCATGCCCGGATAGATGAACGGGTTCTTGTTCTTCTTCGACTCGTTGAGGTGGCGCAACGCCTTCATCAGGCTCGCCCGAGTCGGGTGCTTGCCGGCGTGCTTGAGCGCGTCGACGAACGTCCACGCGGAGGCGAGCCCGTAGATGATGTTGCCATCGCCCTCCGCGAGGGACTGCTGGAGCGCCTGGTTCCCCGTGGCGCCGATGATCTTCTTGGCGAGCTTCATTCCTGGGAGGTTCGCCTGCGTCGTCGGGCTCGCGGTGTAGGTGCTCGAGATGATGCCGTTCAGGTCTGCGCCGTTCTTGCCGGCGGCGAGCTCGAAGAGGCGGTTCGCCGAGACGTTGTTCACGAGCGTCAGCGGTGACCAGCCGATCGCCGTCCGGTCGACCAGCGCGAAGATCGTTGCCTGCGGCGTCGCGAAAATCACGAATGTGTCGGCCCCGTGTGTTCGCATCGCCACCTCGTGGGCGGCGATCACCTGCGCGGAGTCCCCGAGGTTGTACGACTCGGCATCGACGATCTGGTTCTTGTGGGAGCCGAGACCGGTCCTCAGGCCGTTGAGGTAGTTCTTGCCGTAGGAGTCGTTCTGGTAGAGGACACCGATCTTCGCGTTCGGCTTCTTCTTGAGGATGTACTTCGCGTAGACCTTGGCCTCACCGGGGTAGTTCGGCTGCCAGCCCATCGTCCACGGCTTCTTCTTGCCTCCACAGAGCGGGAGCGCCTTGTGGACGCACTGGCCCCAGTAGGCGTCGCCGGTGGCGACGAGCACCTGCGGGATCTTCCGCTTGTTGAGGTAGTCCCACGTGGAGAGGACCGGCGCCGTCCCGAGGCTTCCCACGATCGCGAAGACGTGATCCTGCTCGACGAGCTGCTTCGTCTTGGCCGGAGTCTGGGACGGGTCGTACTGGTCGTCGAGCGTGATGTCCTTGATCTTGCGGTGGAAGACACCGCCCTTGGAGTTGACGTAGGCGTAGTACGCCGCCTCGGCCGCCGGGATGGTCTTGTACAACGCGGCCGGCCCGGTGAACGGGAAGGTGCCGCCGATCACGATCTGCTTCTTCGTCACGCCCGGAGTCCCCTCGTGCGAGGCGGCAGCCGTGCCGGCCACCGCGGCCGTGGCGAGAAGCGCGAAGAGCAGTGTTGCAAGCTTCCTACGGTTGACAGGCATGCGTTGCCCCTCCGATGTCGACTGTGACAGCTGAGACGAATTGCACGGAAGTTTGATGGAGAATGAACCGCGGTTCAAGCGCGGGCGAGGCGGCGAATCCGGGTGAGCAGGCCCGCGAAGCCGTCGGGGAGCAGGAGCATGACAAGGATGACTGCCGCCCCGAAGACGACGTCCTGGCCATGCGTCGAGCCGATCACCGGGACGCTGCTCGAGACGCTCGGCAGCAGCCCGACGAACGCCGCGCCTGCGAGCACTCCCCAGAGCGAGCCGAGACCGGCCACGGCCGCGCCGATCAGGATCTGCAAGGAGAGGACGACGCCGAACTCGTCCGGCGCGGCGAAGCCGTTGTTCGCCAGGACGAACAGCGAGCCGGCAACACCGGCGTACGCCGCGGAGATCCCGAAGGCGAGCGTCTTGTAGACGGGCAGCTCGATCCCCGAGGCGACAGCTGCGATCTCGCTGTCGCGGACGGCGCGGAAGGCACGGCCCACCCGACCGCGCAGGATCAGCCAGGCGAGCACGAACAGGACGGCCGAGGCGGCCCACGCAACCCCGTAGAGCCAGAGGTTGCTGACCTCGTGCGAGGTCTGCACACCGTCCCTGCCGCCGAGGAAGCTCGACCACTTCAGTGGCAGCAGCGGCACCGAGACGGCGAGCGCGAAGGTCACGAGCGCGAGGTACGCGCCCGAGAGCCGCAGCGCCGGGAGCCCGACGAGGAGGCCGACGACGAAACAGATTGCGAAGGCGATCAGCATCGTCACGATGAGGTTCGTGTCATGGTCGCGCGAAAGGACTGCCGTGGTGTAACCGCCGATCGCCATGAACGCGCCGTGGCCGATCGAGATCTGGCCCGTGTAGCCGGTGAGGATGTCGAGACCGAGCACGGCAATGAAGAAGACCCCGACCCGCGCCACGAGCGAGACGTTGTAGTCGCTGATGACGAACGGGAGGACGGACAGCACGGCCGCCGCGATGAGGAGAGAGGCGACGGTGGCAATCCGGCTCCTCATACTCTGCGCACCTCCTGGTGCCCGAAGAGCCCCGAGGGCTTGAGCAGCAGGACGGCGATGATGACGGCGAAGGCGAACGGCTCCTGCAGCTCGGAGCTGATCGCGGGCACGTACTGGACGACGAGGTTGAGCGAGACCCCGATCGCCAGGCCACCGATCAGGGCTCCGGCCGGGCTGTCGAGGCCGCCGAGGACCGCGGCGGCGAACGCGTAGACGAGGATCGGCTGCATCAGCGTCGGCTGGAGGAAGAACTGCGACGGCTCCGCCATGAGGCCCGCGACGGCGCCGAGCAACGCGGCGAGGCCCCAGCCGACCGCGAGCATCCAGTCGACGCGGACGCCGACGAGAGCCGCTTCCGCCGGACGCAGCGCGGCGGCGCGCATGCCGAGGCCGAGCTTCGTGAACCGGAAGAGCACCCAGACGAGCAGCGCGGAGACGACGACGACGACGAACATGCCGACATAGAGCCGGGCGATCGAGACGCCGCCGACGTGGTAGATCTTCGTGCCGAACGGCGACGGCATGGACTTGAAGTCGCCTCCCCAGATCCAGTTGACGATCCCGTCGATCAGGACGAACAGGCCGACGGTCACGATCACCGCGGCGATCCCCGACCGGTGCAGCACCGGCCGGATCAGCGTGAGCTCGAGCACCGTCCCGAGCACGAGGGCGATGGCCAGCGTCGCGACGAACGCCTCCCAGTACGAGAGCCCCCACTGGATGAGCTGGTAGGCGATGTACGTCGTCGCCATCGCGAGCTCACCCTGCGCGAAGTTGATCACGCGGGTCGCCCGGTACACGAGCACGAGCGCAAGGGCGAGGATCCCGTACACCGCGCCGAGCGCGAGCCCCTGCACCGTCAGCTGGGCGAAGGTCGCGCTGCGCAGCGAGCCGACGAGGAGTCCTGCGGCGCAGGCGACGAGCACCAGGCTGACGAGCGGGAAGCCGGCGCCGCCACGGAGGCCCTCGAGCCGGGAGGTCGCCGCTGTCACCATCAGTAGCCGAGGTAGCTCCGGCGGACGGAGTCGTCGGCCCTGAGCTCGTCGCTCGAGCCGGACAGGACGACGCGGCCGGCCTCGAGCACATAGCCGGCGACCGCCGCCTGCAGCGCAAGATGCGCGTTCTGCTCGACGAGGAGCACGGTCAGGCCTTCCTTCTCGTTGAGCTCGCGGACGATCCGGAACAGCTCGGCGACGAGCACCGGCGCCAGTCCGAGCGACGGCTCGTCGAGCAGCAAGAGCCGCGGCCGCAGCACGAAGGCCCGCGCGAGCGCCAGCATCTGCTGCTCGCCACCGCTCAGCGTTCCCGCCTGCTGCCGGCGCCGGTCGGAGAGCCAGGGGAAGTAGGTGAAGACGCGCTCGAGCTCGGGTTGGATCGAGCCGCGGCGCGTGTAGGCCCCGAGCCGGAGGTTCTCCCAGACGGTGAGCTCCGAGAACGTGCCGCGCCCTTCCGGCACGTGCGCGACGCCGAGACGGGCGACGGCGGCCGGGCCGAGCCGGTCGAGCGGGCGCCCGGCGAACCGGATCCTCCCCGCGCGGCGCACCGTCCCCGAGACGGCCCGGAGCGTCGTGGTCTTGCCGGCGCCGTTCGGGCCGAGCACGGCGACGACCGATCCCTCCTCCACCGCGAGCGAGATGCCGTGCAGCACGTGGACGGGGCCGTAGCGCGCCTCGACGTCCTGGAGCTCGAGCAGGGCCGTCATGCCGCGAGCTCTCCTCCGAGGTAGGCCTGGATCACGGCCGGGTCGCGCTGCACGTCGGCGGGCAAGCCCGCAGCGATGGTGCGGCCGAAGTCGAGCACGTGCACGTGCTCGCAGACCTCCATCACGAGCCGCATGTGGTGCTCGACGAGCAGGATCGTCAGCTCGCGCTCGTCGCGCAGCCGGCGGATCAGGCCGACGAGCTCGTCCACCTCCTCGTGGTTGAGGCCGCCGGCCGGCTCGTCGAGGAGGAGCAGGCGGGGCAGGCTCGCGAGGGCGCGGGCGAGCTCGACGCGCTTCAGCGTCCCGTACGGCAGGCCCGCCGCCGGCCGCTCGGCGTGCTCGGCGATTCCGACGTCCGCCAGCGTCTCGAGCGCATGGCGCCGCTGCTCGCGCTCGCGGTGCAGGCGGGTCGCGGGATGCGCGCCCACGAGCACGTTCTCGAGCACGGTCATCCTCGGGAACAGCTCGAGATTCTGGAAGGTGCGGGCGATCCCCAGGCGGATGACGCGGCTGGGCCGGACGCGCCGGAGCGACCGCCCGTCGAAGACGATGTCGCCGGAGTCGAGCCGGTAGAGACGGGTGATCGCGTTGAAGGCGGTCGTCTTGCCGGCGCCGTTCGGCCCGATCAGCCCGACGATCGAGCGGTCTTCGACCTCGAGGGACACATCGTCGAGTGCCACGATCCCGCCGAAGCGGAGCCGGGCGTGGTCGAGCGCGAGGAGGGCCACGTCAGTCCGCCGCCTGCAGCGAACGGCCGCCGGCCGACTGCATCCCGACGAGCATCCCGGGTGGAGAGGCGCCCTCCGGGAAGCGCGCGAGCAACTCGGCGAGCAACGCGTCCGGCTCCCAGCCCTCCTCCGCTGCGAAGAGCTGGTCGGCGCTCCAGCCGCGCAGCGCGTTGACGGCGCCGCCCCAGACGTGGAACACCTGACCCGTGATCGCCTGCGCCTCGTCGGCGCACAGCGCGACGACGACCGCCGAGACGTTCGCGGGATCGAGCGGGTCGAAGCCCTCCGGCGGTGCGTTCATCTGGAACGTCTCCTCGGTCATCCGCGTGCGCGCGTTGGGCGCGAGGCAGTTGACCGTGACGCCGTAGCGCTGCAGCTCCTGCGCGACGATGATCGTGAAGCCGGCGATGCCCGCCTTCGCGGCTCCGTAGTTCGCCTGGCCGACGTTGCCGAAGACGCCCGAAGGGCTCGCGGTGTTGACGACGCGGCCGCGCACCTCCTCGCCCGCCTTCGAGCGCTCCCGCCAGTACGCCGCCGCGTGGCGCGTGGGTGCGAAATGACCCTTGAGATGGACGGCGATCACGGCGTCCCACTCGTCCTCGGTCATGTTCACGAGCATCCGGTCTCGGAGGATCCCGGCGTTGTTGACGAGGATGTCGAGCCGTCCGAACTCGTCCACGGCCTGCCGCACGAGCCGTTCCGCTCCGGCGAAGTCGGCCACGTTCTCACCGTTCGTGGACGCTTCGCCGCCGGCGGCGCGGATCTCCTCCACGACCTGCTCGGCCGGGCCGAGGTCGGAGCCCTCGCCGGCGATCCCGGCGCCGAGGTCGTTCACCACGACCTTCGCTCCGGCCCGCGCGAGCGCCAGCGCGTGGGAGCGGCCGATGCCTCGCCCGGCCCCCGTGACGATCGCGACCTTGCCGCTCAGATCCGGCATCGGGGAGAGCTTATTCGCCTGGGTAGCGATCGAGGTAGTGAGGGCTCGCGGTCAGCAGCCGGTCGGCGACCTCGGCCTTGACGCGCGCGAGGGTGCCGGCGGGGACGTCGCCCGCGCGGATCCGCGCCGCGAGCTCCCGCTGCTCGGCGTCGTCGGCGGGTGGGAGCTTCGCCAGCTCGCGGCGCACGATGCCGAGCGCGTTCAGCGCCACGAGCATCCGGAAGCGCGCGCGGTGGTCGTCGAGGGTGGGGAGGACCTCGCCGGCGAGGAACTCCTCGATCGCCTCCGCGAGCTCGTCCGGCGTCGGCCGCTCACTCATGCGACACCGCGTTGCTCGAGCAGGTGGCAGATCTCGTACTCGACCTCGGCGCCGAGGCGGCCGAGGACGGCGAGCTCGACGCTCCGGTCCCGTCCGCTCAGGTGGCGCTGAGCTTGCGTGAGGCAGCCGATCGCCCAGCCGACGTTCCCCGCGAGCTCCCAGTAGTCGAGCTCCTCCGCCTGGACGTCGAAGCCGGTCAGCTCGTTGTAGCGCTCGAGGTACGGCTCGGCGTCGCCGATGCCGCCGAGCCGGAGCTCGTCGGCGCCGAAGCGCCAGGCGCGCACGAGCGAGAAGGAGAGGTCGCGCGCCGGGTCGTCGAGGTGGGCGAACTCCCAGTCGAGGACGCCGACGAGACCGCTCTCGTCCACGACGAGGTTGCCGATCCGGAAGTCGCCGTGCACGACGGCCGGCTCCCGCGGCGGCGGCGGGTTCTCGCGGAGCCACCAGAGGCCGAGCTCGATCGCCGGGTGCGGCTCCCCGACCTCGTCCAGCTCATCCACGAGCCGGTCGATCGTCGCGGCCTCGAGGAACGGGAGCCGGTCGCGCGGCAGGGCATGGATCCTCGCGAGCTGCTCCGCCATCTGGAGCGGCAGTCCCTCGGGCACCGGCCCGCGGACGATGCGGCGGCCGATCGTCTCGCCCTCGAGCCGCTCCATGACGAACGCCTCGCGCCCGTCGAGATCCTCGATGTACGCAACCGGCCGAGGCACCGTCACGCCGGCCTCGTGAGCCGCTTGCAGCACCTCGAACTCGTGCCGCAGCGAGAGCGTGTGGCGGTGGATCACGCCGCCGCCCGCGCGGCGCACGAGCAGCCGCTCGCCGCCGGCGTCGACCGCCCACGCCTCCTTCGATGCGCCGCCGGGCAGCAGCACAGGCTCCGAGACCGGGCCGAGCACCGCTTCGAGTGCCTCCCGCATGTCTGCGATCATCGCCGCTGTGGAGGAGCGGCGCGAGCGCGTGCGGGCGTTCATGGAGGAGCACGTCTATCCGAACGAACGCGCGCTGACGGCGGAGGACGAGGTTGCCGACGCGCTCGTGCGCGAGCTGCAGCAGAAGGCGAGGGACGCCGGGCTCTGGGCGCCGCACCTGCCGCCCGAGGCGGGCGGCTCGGGCGGCGGCTTCCTCGAATACGCGGATCTCAACGAGGAGATCGGCCGCAGCTTCGTCGCGCAACTCGTCTTCGGCTGCCAGGCGCCGGACGCGGGCAACGGCGAGATCCTCCACCTCTACGGCACCGACGAGCAGAAGGAGCGGTTCCTGCGGCCGCTCGTCGCCGGCGACGTGCGCTCCTTCTTCGGCATGACCGAGCCCGAGGTGGCCGGCTCCGACCCGACGCTGCTGCGCGGCCGTGCGGAGCAGGACGGGGACGACTGGGTGATCGACGCGCACAAATGGTTCTCGTCGGGGGCGGACGGCGCCGCGTTCGGGATCGTGATGGTCGTGACCGAGCCCGACGCGGAGCCGCACCGGCGCGCGTCGATGATCCTCGTTCCGACCGACACGCCCGGCTACGAGCTCGTGCGCCGCATCCCGGTGATGGGGCACGAGGGCCGCGGCTGGGGGACGCACTGCGAGACGCGGTTCACCGGTGTGCGCGTGCCGCTCGCGAACACGCTCGGCGAGCCCGGCGACGGCTTCCGGATCGCGCAGAAGCGGCTCGGGCCGGGGCGCATCCACCACGTCATGCGCTGGCTCGGGCAGATGCAGCGCGCCTTCGAGCTCATGTGCGCGCGGGCGCTCGAGCGCGAGGCGTTCGGCGGGACGCTCGCCGAGAAGCAGACCATCCAGAACTGGATCGCCGAGTCGGCCGCCGACATCCAGGCCAGCCGGCTGATGACGCTGCAGGCCGCGCACCGGCTCGACGAGGGCGACGAGGCGCGCGTCGAGATCTCCCTGATCAAGTTCTTCGCCGCGCGCGTGCTCGGCGAGGTGCTCGACAGGGCGATCCAGGTGCACGGCGGGCTCGGCCTCACCGACGACACGCCGCTCGCCCAGATGTGGCGGATGGCGCGCGGCGGGCGGGTCTACGACGGGCCCGACGAGGTGCACAAGGCCGTCGTCGCGCGGCGCATCCTGCGCTCGTTCGCGGAGGGGGACGGCTGGCGCTTCACGTAGCCCTCGAAGGCCGGCGCGTCCGGCTCGAGCCGCTCGCCGATCATCACCACGACGAGCTGTTCGAGATCTCGCGCGACCGGCGCATCTGGGCACTGCAGCGGGTCAGCGCCCACGAGTCGATGGAGCGGTTCGACGAGTGGTACGCGTCCATCGACATGGGCTTCGCCCACTACCTCGACGGCCGCCTCGTCGGGCACACGAGCTACGGCAACGACCGGCCCCACGATCGAGTGGTCGAGATCGGCAACACCTGGCTCGTTCCCGACGCCTGGTCGAGCGGAGCCAACGCGGAGGCCAAGTACCTCCTCCTCAAGCACGCCTTCGAGGACGCGGCGTACCTTCGCGTCGAGTTCAAGACGGAGTCGACGAACGCGCGGTCGCGGGCCGCACTCGCGGCGCTCCCGGCCGAGTTCGAGGGCGTATTCCGTAAGCACATGCTGGTGCGGGGCGGCGAGCGTCGCGACTCGGCCTGGTACGCGGTGATCGACGACGACTGGCCCGAGGTGAGGGCAACCCTCGAGCGCCGGCTGGGCTGGCGGGAGTGAGGGCGGCGTCCCAGGCGGTCGGGGTTCGGAAACGCCGTTCAGGGGACAGGCAGCAGGGTGGCTAGGCGGAGCCGGTTGCTCGTAGTACCGGTCGCTCTGGTGGGCAGTCTGGTCGTGCTTGCACTGGGTACGGCGAGTGCGAGCGGCGACACCGGCACTCCGGTTGCGACGGTTCTCCCCATTGCAAGCGGGAAGCCCGGAGTAGGGAAGCAGCTGAGGACCGACCGTGGGATCTGGAGCACCAGCGCCACATTCACGTACCAGTGGGTGCGCTGCGACGTGCACTTCGCGGCCTGCACGGACATCCCGCATGCCACCGCGCCTACCTACACCGTTGTCGCCGCCGACATCGGCCATGTTCTGGTGGCCCGCGTGACGGCCACGAACGCTGCTGGATCCGCAGTTGCTCTCTCGAACGGCCTCGGGCCCGTCGCGGCGAAACCTCCCAGCTCGAAGCGCAGGCCGTCGATCAAGGGCGTGACCAAGGTCGGGCGGCGCGTTCGCGAAGCAGGCGACCGGTGGACCCACTCACCGGACACATTCACCATCCGGTGGCTGCGCTGCTCGGCCAGGGGGAACGCGTGCGTCCGGATCGCGGGTAAGCGACTGCGCTGCGCGGGCGGCTCGTGCCTCCGGGTCGACGTCGGGACGGAGTGGGACTACAAGCTGACGGCAAAGGACGCGGGGCACCGGCTACGCGTCCGCGTCGCCGCCTCGAACGGCGCCGGACGCGCCACCTCGACGTCGAGGCCCGCGCGCGTCGTCGAGAAGTAGCGAGACCCCTCAAACTTCGCCTGGGCCGGTGTCTCGGAATGACCCCTGACGGCCTGGCAGCGACCCCGCGTGTCGGGTCTACCCAGGCTTCTTCGCCGCCGCACGGGTTACGACCCATGCGCAGGGGAGCGCGAGGATGACGAGGACTGCGAGGCTTCCGAGAGCACCCGCCTTCTCACTGGCGTACACGATCGCCATCGCCAGGAGAACCGAGACGACAGCGATTACCGCGACGACCTTCAGCCAGTACAACGTCCTTTGCACCACCCGCACTTTAGGGCCACTGCTCGACCAACCAATCGACACACCCCGGTGCCGCTCGGGCGACGGATTAGTCGGCTGGGGCAGTGTTCGGGAATGACCCCTGAGCGTTAGCTCTTGACACATGATCTAGTGCTAGTCATACTATTTCTATGGAAGCCCCCGTTTCGCGTGTGCCACTCTGGCTCCACGAGCTGATCGCCGAAGCAAAGCGCCGAGCGCGACAGCGACGCCTGCTCGTCCTGCTGCTTCTCGTCGTTATCGCCGGAGTCACTGCAGCTGTCGTGCTCCGCCCGTCGGGCGGGGGGTCGCGCTCGGGCGGTCTGTCCGGGCGGGTGGGTGGCACCTCGGCTAGCTCCCATTCCGTGCATTTTGGAGCGTTCGCGCTCACTGTTCCGAAGGGCCTTCACCAAGTCGAGACACAACAGTCGATACCACACGCCCTGCACAGCATCGCCGTCGCCGACGACTCGCTAACGGCAAAGGCTGTCAGCTATGCCAACAGGTTGGTCCCCGCGAATGGAGTCGTCCTGATGGCGGAGAACTTCGGGAGTACGGCGCCAGGCTCCCCGCCGCGATTGCCGCTCGATCTTCACAAACTCAGGCGGGTGCCGGATGCGCCCTGGAGCGGTGGCCATGGCACCCAGTGGAGTGCCTTCCTCACTGGAGGCGGCGGGGCTTGGTTGGTCACTGTCTTCGAGGGAAGCAAGGCTTCAGCGGCCGATCGGGCAGCAATCGAACACGTCCTCAGATCGATCCGTCGCGCA
>JAICLM010000037.1 GCA_025927435.1 Thermoleophilia bacterium
CCGCTTCCTGGCGGAGCGATGCGGGCGACGCGCGGGTGCGCAGTCCGCCAGTCCTCCGGGGAGAGCCGGGTCGTCGCCGCGGTGACCCCGTGGTACGCGTTCTCGGTCACGAGGACCCCGTCGTGTCCAGTCACTTCGGACGCGAGACGCCAGGCGAGGTCGTTCGCCTCGCTGCCCGAGTTGACGAGCAGCACCGTGTCGAGGGCGGCGTACGGGGGGAACGTGGCGAGCAACCGCTCGGCGAGCTCGACCAGCGGCTCGGTGAGGTACCTCGCGTTGGTCGCGCCGAGTCGCGTCTGGCGGACGACGGCCTCCGTCACCCGCGGGTGGCAGTGCCCCACGACCGGGACGTTGTTGTACGCGTCGAGGAGCCGCCGCCCGTCGGGCTCGTAGATCCAGACGCCCTCGGCGCGCGCCGCGTGGACGGGGCGCGCGTACGTCAGCGGTGTCAGCAGCCCGCCGAACGCCGCGTCCCGCCGCCGTGCGAGCTGCGGCGTGGCGTCCGGGTCGCGTAAGGCGCCGAGCTCGTGCGCGACCTCCGCCGGGTCGAGCCCGTCGAGCAGCTCTAGCAGGCGCCACGAGTCCGCGTCCCAGGCTTCGATGTACTCGGCGTTGTCGGGGAAGCGGCGGGCACGCCAGGCGCTGATCGAGACGATCGCTGCCAGCCGCGCTGCCACGAGATCGCCCAGCAGCTCGAGCTCGAGCTGCTCCAGCGGCAGCCGGGACGTGAAGCCGTCGAGGGCGATCCGGGCGACCCGAAATGCGTCCTCGGTCGGGCGTCCCCGCAGGAACGAGGCAAGTGCCACGGCTACGTCGGCCGCGAGCGCCGTGTGGCAGCAGTCGCCGAAGTCGAGGATCCCGCTCAGCCGGTCGTGCGGATCGAGCAGGAGGTTGTCGAGGTTGAAGTCGCCGTGCACGACCTGGCCGCGCAGGCGGTCCCACTGCGGTGCCACGCGCTCGTCGTGCCGGTCGAGGACACGCGCGACGAGCGCCCGCCTCGTCGGGTCGGCGATCTCCTCGAGCAGCGGGCGCAGGCGCGGCGTGGCGCGGAGATTCCAGAGCAGCTCCCGGCCGGCGGCTGGGTGGAAGAAGGAGCGGAGCGCGACGCAGAGACGGGCGTGCACGCCGGCGATCTCCCGCACAGCGGCGTCGTCGAGCTCAGGCCCGCCCTTGTGGCCGTGCAGCCGCTCGAACAGGCGCACCTGATGGCCGTCGAACGTCACGCGGGGCGCGAGCTGCCGGGCCACCGGCAGCTCCGGATCGACGGCGGCAACGTGGGCGATCGCCGCTTCCTCGAGGTCGAGCACGGCCTCGTCCTCGCCGGAGTTCGAGATCTTGAGGACTGCGCTCTTCAGGAGGAACGCCTGGTCGCGCTCGCTGCCGACCGCCGAAGCGGTGCCGTGGACGCCGAACACCTCCGCCGCGATCCGAGCGGCATCCTCGGCGGTGAACCGCGGCGGCACCGATTCGAGGACCGAGGTCACGCGAGAGATCGTAGGCGCTCGAAATCCCTCGTCCGAGCGATTCGCCTCCCCCTTTAGCGGGAGGATCGCGCCCCGATGCTCGCCTACGTTCCGGCGACTGATTGGCGGCTACTGCGGCACGTTCTGCGGCATCAGGGCGGTCGCGGCAAGGAGGTAGACGTGGGGGCAAACCTCACCACGCGCGACGGTTCTCGATTCAGGACCTGGCGGTTGGCCATTTTCGCCGTCGCCCTGGCGCTTGCAGTCGGCGGAATGCGCTCGGGCGCCTCGTGGGGCGCCTCCGCTTATGACCCGGCGAGCGACGGATATTCCATGCAGAACGTCACCGTCGGCGACGGCGTGCAGGCGTGGTGGAACGCCGGCTACACCGGCAAAGGCGTCGACGTGGCGGTCATCGACACGGGTGTCGCGCCGGTCGCGGGCCTGAACTCCCCCGGCAAGGTGCTCAATGGGCCCGACCTGTCGCTCGAGTCGCAGAACACGAACCTGCGGTACCTCGACACGAACGGCCACGGAACGTTCATGGCCGGCCTGATTGCGGGCAACGACGGCCAGCCCGGCGGATACCGCGGAGTCGCCCCTGACTCGCGCATCGTCTCGCTCAAGGTCAGCGTCGCCGACGGCGGCGTGGACGTGAGTCAGGTGATCGCGGCCATCGACTGGGTCGTCCAGCACCGCAACGACAAGGGGCTGAACATCCGGGTCCTCAACCTCTCGTACGGCACGAACTCGACCCAGCCGTACAACGTCGATCCGCTGGCCTATGCGGTCGAGCAGGCCTGGAAGGCGGGCATCGTCGTCGTGGCGGCGGCCGGCAACTCCGGCTATCAGAAGGGCGCGAACTCGCAGCCCCTCGCCGATCCGGCCGACGACCCGCAGATCCTGGCGATCGGAGGAGCGGACACCATGGGGACGGCGACCCCGTGGGACGACACCGTCGCCTCGTACTCCGCCAACTCCGGTAGCTGCAGCTCCTCCTGCCGCGCGCCCGACCTGATCGCACCCGGGACGCACATGCAGGGGTTGCGCGTTCCCGGTTCGTACATCGACCAGAACAATCCCGACGGCATCCTGGGCGATCGGTACTTCCGCGGCAGCGGGACGTCCGAGGCGACGGCGTTCGCGTCCGGGGCGATCGCGGATCTGCTGCAGCGCTACCCGCAGCTGACGCCGGACCAGGTGAAGGCGATGCTGAGCTCGGCCTGCGACAAGCTCTCGTCGTTCAACTGGAAGCAGCAGGGATGCGGCGAGCTCGACATGTCCAGGCTGCTGACCGCGTCGGTTCCGTCGGTGTTCGCATCGCTGCAGTACAACGCGCCCTCGACGGGTGTCGGGCCGCTCGAGGCATCGCGCGGTAGCGATCACATCTCCCTGGGCGGCGTCGTGCTCCAGGGCGAGCAGGACATCTTCGGGCAGCCCTTCAACTCGGTGGCGATGGCGGCGCTCGAGGCAGCCGGCTCGAGCTGGTCGGGTGGGATGTGGAACGGTTCCTCGTGGTCGGGCAGCTCGTGGAGCGGCTCGTCCTGGTCGGGAAGCTCGTGGAGCGGATCGAACTGGGGCGGATCGAGCTGGAGCGGCTCCAGCTGGAGCGGTTCCTCCTGGTCGGGTAACTCGTGGAGCGGTTCCTCCTGGTCGGGTAACTCGTGGAGCGGATCGAGCTGGAGCGGTTCGAGTTGGAGCGGTAGCAGCTGGTCCGGCGGATCATGGCTCGGGGCGAGCTGGGGCCGGAAATAGTGGGAGCGGCCGGTGGTCTTTAGCCGGCCTCTCCAGCTGCGTCGCGCGCCGGGCGGGGTCTTGCCCCCGCTCGGCGCGTCGGCGCGCGAGGCTCTTCGCGCGCCGCGCCGCGTCTGGGTCTTCAACGGGGTTCTCGCACTTGCGTGCGTGGTCGTGTGGATCGTGGCGATCGGTGGCCTCGACGTCCCGGCGTTCGGCGACGGGCCGGTGCTCGCCTGGTACTGGCTCGCGCTCGGCTTCTACCTGGCCGAGGTTCTCGTGGTCCACCTCCAGTTCCGCAAGCAGGCGCACACGCTGTCGCTCACCGAGATCGGGCTCACCCTCGGTCTTCTGCTCGGGGCGCCTTCGCAGCTGCTGATCGGGCAGCTGGCGGGGACTTTCGTCGCGCTCGTCGTCAATCGACGGCGGAGCCAGCTCCGTCAGCTGGCCAAGTTCGCGTTCAACCTCGCCGAGCTGCCGCTCTGCAGCGGTATCGCGCTGATCGTCTTCCGCTCGCTCGCCTCACCGGCCGACTCGGCCCCGCATCTGTGGGTGCTCGTCCTCATCGCCTGCGCGGTCGCCCACGTCGTCGGCATCCTGCTCGTCTCGACCGTGATCGCGATCGCGGAGGAGCGTCTCCAGGCGCCGCAGCTCGGGCGCACCCTCGTGACCTCGACACTCGGCGCCCTGGCCACTGCGTCGCTCGGTCTCTCAGTCGTGACGCTGCTCGAGGTTCGCCCCCTCGCCGTCCTTCTGCTCGTCGTGCCCGTCCTCGCCACCGTCGCGGCGTTTCGCGGGTACATGGAGCAGCGGGAGCAGCGCGAGCACGTGGAATTTCTCTATGAGTCGATGCGCGCGACGCAGGGCGCGCCGGAGTTCGGCCTGGCCGTCGGGCAGCTTCTCGTCGCTGCACGCCGGCTGCTCCGCGCCGAGTACGCCGAGATCCTCCTCCTTCCGGCCTCGGACGAAGAGGGTCCGTTGCGCAGCGTCAGCGGTGCGGAGGGGGAGCTGCTCATGCACCCGGAGGAGCGGTTCTCGGCAGGGGACGCGGCCGCGTTCACGGAGGTCGCCTCGGCCGGCGCCGCGACGCTGCTCGCGCGGCGACGGTCCACCCATGTCTTCGACACCTTTCTTCGCTCCCGCGGGCTCGAGGATGCGATCGTGGCTCCCCTCCGCGGCGAGGACCGGACGTTCGGGCTGCTCGTGGTCGGGGAGCGTCTCGGCGACGTCAGCACGTTCGACGAAACCGACGTCGAGCTGCTGGGAACCTTTGCCGGCCACGCGAGCATCCTGCTCGAGAACGGCCGGCTCGAGCATTCGCTCGCGCAGGTGACTCAGCTCAAGGAGCAGCTCCGCCACCAGGCGTATCACGATGCGCTAACCGGCCTGCCGAACCGGCTCAACCTGCTCGAAGCGGTCGAGGACGAGCTGCAGCGCGGTGCCGGCGCGGCGGCTGTTCTCTACCTCGATCTGGACCGCTTCAAGAGCGTCAACGACACGTGGGGCCACGGCGCCGGCGACGAGCTGCTGTCCGAGTTCTCGCAGCGTCTCGGCAGCGCCATCCGCGCCCAGGATCTCGCCGCACGACTCGGCGGCGACGAGTTCGCCGTGCTCGTCCGCGACGTGGATGCGGAGGGCGCTGTCGCGGCGGCACGCCGCATGCTGGACGCGATCGACGGGACGTACAGGCTGAGCTGCGGCGACGTCGCCTGCCACGTGAGCGTGGGCATCGCCGTCGGGGAGGCCGGCGTCACGAGCGGCGAGGACCTCATTCGCAACGCGGACATCGCGATGTACAGCGTCAAGCGCTCGGACCGGGCGTACACGCTCTACGAGGCGGACCTGCACGAGAGCCTTCGTGCCCAGCGGCAGCTTGCGCTCGATCTCGAGGCGGCGATCGAACGCCGGGAGATTCTCGTCCACTTCCAGCCGGTCGTGCGCCTGGAAAATGCCGAGATCGAAGGCTTCGAGGTGCTCGCACGCTGGCCGCACCCGACCCGCGGTCTCCTCAACGCTGCGGAGTTCCTGCCGGCGGCCGAGGAGACGGGCCTCGCCGTCGACCTCGGGCGGCTCGTCCTTCACCAGACTCTCGAAGCTGCCCGCCGCTGGCCCAAGCACCTGAGCGTCTGGCTCAACGTCGCGGCGGCGGAGCTTGCCAACGAGCGTCTCGTCGACACGCTCGCCGAAGCGCTCAAGGGCTACGGCGTAGAGCCCAGCCGACTCGTGATCGAAGTGACCGAGTCGGGCGTGATCCAGGACAGCGACGGCGCACTCGTCGCGATGCGGCGGCTGCGCGAGCTGGGGGTGGGGCTGACGATCGACGACTTCGGCACGGGCTACTCGTCGCTGAGCCGGCTCGCGGAGTTCCCCATCGAGTCGCTGAAGATCCCGAAGCCGTTCGTCGACAAGCTCCTCGGCCAGGACGCCGACGAAGCGTTCGTCGACGCGATCCTGCGTCTCGGCGATTCGCTCGGCCTGGCGGCCGTTGCCGAGGGAATCGAGCACCCCGCCCAGGCCGAACGCCTGCGGCAGATGGGCTGCCGCTTCGGCCAGGGCTATCTCTTCGGCCGGCCGGCCCCCGCCGAGGACGTGGAACGGCTGCTGTACCAGGAGGCGCAGGCGGCCAGGCCCCGTCTCGCTCTCGTTCCGGCCGTGCACAGCGCGTAGCCGGGCGCCGGATTTCAGCAGATCCCCCAAAAGGGGGAGGCCCACCGGGTCCGGGGCGCGGGATGATCAACTCGACTCCCGCTCGGGGCTGACGGCACCAACTCTGCGGCGGAGTTTGGATGCGGCGGGCAATGCCCGCCGCTTCGGCCTTTCAAGGGACGATCAATCTGTCTAGAGTGACAGCCGGTGGCTACCTCGCGCATCCGGATTGGTCTCTGCGCCGCGCTCGTCATGGCGGTCGCCGGGCTGGCAGCCGCGTACGGCGGGTCGGACTCGAAGGCCGGCGTCGCAGGAGCGCGTCACGTACTCAAGTCCGCCACGGTGAAGACGCGCAAGATCAGCAAGCTCGGCGTCGTCCTCGTCAACGGCCGCGGCCTCACGCTCTACATGTTCAAGCCCGACCACCGGAAGCGTGTGACCTGCAAGGGGTCCTGCGCCCGGGCCTGGCCGCCGCTGAAGCTGAAGAAGGGCCAGCGGCCCACGGCGGGCGGCGCGGCGAAGCAGAAGCTGCTCGGCTCCGACAAGAACCCGAGCGGCGGCCGCGTCGTCACCTACAACCGCTGGCCGCTCTACACGTACATCGGGGATTCGAAGCCCGGCCAGACGAACGGGCAGGCCACCAATCTCAACGGCGGTCTCTGGTACGTCCTCTCGCCCTCGGGCAAGGTCATCACGAAGAAGCGCTAGCGGCGTGCCGCGCTAGCGGACGACGCGGAACGAGCCTCTCGTCCGGACCTGCTTCAGGGCCGACGTCACCACGATCGGCCCGCTCTTGGCGTGCCTGGGCACCGTCGTCACGAGCTTCTGGTCGTTGATGATCCGGAAGCGGGCCTTCGCGCCGCCGCCGAAGGTGACCCCCTTCGCGGCGGCGAGACCCTTGCCCTGCAAAGTGACGCGCGAGCCGACCTTCCCGTGTGACGGGGCCCGCTTCCGCAGGATGAGCGGCTCGACGAAGTGGTAGACGTGGACGTCCCACTGGTTGAACCGGTCGCGGAACGAGCCGCGGGACGCCTTCACCGAGCGGTTCTCGGTGTAGACGCCGCCCCGGTGCACCCAGCGCGGCAGCCCCTTGAAGGTCACCGTCGCCGAGCCGGCGCCGTGGCGGGCCGCGATCAGCCATAGGTCGTCGACCGACGTCCCCTGCCGGACGAGCGTCTCGGTGCCCGAGCCGCGGGTCGTGACGCGCGGAGCCTTGCCGGTGTTGACGAGCGCGGGCGCGAGTCGGCTCGAGGACGAGATCTGCTTCACGACCGGCTCGAGGACGCTCTGCCAGAAGCTCCAGTTCCAGCCGTACGTCCCGTCGCTCCCGCTGAAGCAGCCGGGGTTGGTGCCGCCGAAGAAGGTCAGGGCCCGGGCGCCGTTGACGATCGCGTCGTAGGCCATGTACCGCTCCTGCTGGTAGGTGGGGACGACGTAGTTCCCGGTCGTCTTGTCGATGCTCCCGCTGGCGCAGATCTGGATGGTCGTCCAGACCGGCGCGAAGGGCGTGATCGAGGCCAGGGTCTGCGTCCAGGTTCCGACAGCGTGCAGGTTCGGCGTCGCGCGAGCGAGAGTCACCGGATAGATGTCGACGCCGTGGATGTCGGTGACACTGGTGTACGGGGCGAGGTCGGCGGCGGTGCCACGCGGCGCCTCGATCGTGACCCAGAGCTGGCTCGGATCGAGTGGGTTCTCGCCGTTGCACCAAGACGGATCGCCGCGCGAGGTGACCCGGCAATATGCGAACTGAAGCGCCGAAGGGGCAATCTCGCTGAACCAGGGCTCGTCGCGGCCCTTCCAGAAGGCGATTGCGCTACCGCTCGGGTCACTCGTCAGCGCGTCGACCACGTCCGCCAAGCCCTCGTCCTCGGGGGAGCCCGGAAGGGCCAGCGAGTAGCCGCCGAGGTTCGGCCAGGTGTACGCGTGGAGCGCCGCGGCGGCGCGGTCCCACGCGAGCGCCGTGTGGACATCGCCGTCCTTCCAGATCCCGCCGACCCCGGTGCGGTAGACGTTGATCCCGGCGGCCGCGGTCTCGGCGAGACCGTTGGTGCCCCACGGAGTCTGCGAGCCGAGCGGCGGGCCCGGCGAGAGGACGAGCGGGAACGTCGGCTTTCCGTTGAACAGGATCGTCTTCTTGCGGTCGAACGAGGTCGTCGCGCCGTGGGCGGCGCCTGCAAGCGAAGCCGCGACGGCGCCTGCCGCCACGGCCACGATCAACCCTCGTCCGAAACGTCTTGCCGCGACCGACAGCTCGATACCCGCCTTTCTGCGGGAGCAGGCTAGCCCCGAAATGACGATTTCGCCCCGGCCTTTACGGGACGCTTACTACTGCTTCAGCGCCGGTACGAGCACTCCTCGAACGTCGACGACGCCGTCGGCTAGACGCTCGCCGCGATCTGCACGACCACGAAAACGGTGTAGAGGACGATCAGGAACGCCCCCGCTCTTCGGCCGGCGCCGCCGCGTCTCCCGAACAGGACGAGGGCAGCGGCCGTCATCGCGAACAGCCACGCGAGGTTGAAGACGTCGAGGTTCGAGAATGTCACGAGACTGCCGAGTGCGGCGGGTAGCGCGATCCCCGCGACGACGTTGATGGAGTTCGAGTTCAGGGTCTCGCTCATCAGCGCCGAGCCGCGTTGTTGCAGGCCGAAGCGGAGGCCGGTCCAGGCGTTCGGCAGGGCAGTGAGGACCGCGAGGACGACCGCGCCGACAAGTGACTCCGGCACCGACCACTGGTCGGCAAGCGAGGTCGCCGCCCGCACGGCTCCGATGCTGCCGGCCACGATCAGGCAGAGCGCAGCGACCAGGACGAGGCCGATCTGCAACGCCTCCCGGCGGGAGTCGAGCGGCGTCAGCCTCCGGTGCTGCTCGCCGAAGCTGCGGCCCAGGAAGCGCGACTCGGACGCGGCGAGGGGCAGCCGCCGTGCCAGCCCCGGGCCGGCGGCGAGGACGGCGACGTAGGGGACGGCGACGACGCCGGCGAGGACGGCCCCGATCGTGCCGCCGAGGGCACCGGCCGCCACCAGGCCGGCCACGGCGATCAGCCACAGCCCGACGAAGGCCTCGAGCTCGAGCACCTCGTGGCGGGCCCGTATCCTCGCGGTTACAACGGCGCTGAGCCCGAGCATCGCCGCGAGGTTGAACGCGCTCGCCCCGACGGCCACCCCGACGGCGACCTCATGCCGGTTCTCGACGAGAGCGGTCACGGCCGAGGCGAGCTCGGGCGCGTCCGCGGCGAGCGCGGTCAGCAGCCCGAGCAGCGTCTCCGGCAGCCCGAGGCGGAGCCCGATGTGGTCGAGCCGCCCCGCGAACAGGGAGGACGCGGCGAGCATCACGCCGATCGAGAGGGCGAAGACGGGGATGGCGGCTGCGGGCGTCATCGGCTGACGCCGACCAGCCTTCCCGGCACACCGAGGGGAACGTTAACGCAGGAGGTCTAGGAAGGAGGCGGCTCGGACGGTGCCTCGTCTGCCTCGAGCGCTTCCTCTCGCGTGTGGGTGGCGTCCTCGACACGCGCGAGTCCGGAGAGTCCGCCCTCGCCGTACTCGGCGCGCAGCGTGGCCGGGTCATCGGAGTACGCGGGAGGCGGAGACGGCGCGAACAGGCGTCTGAACCAGTCTGTGAGGCCCATCGTTGGGGAGCATAAGCGATGATCGGAGTGTGATCGTCTCGCTCCACGTCGCGACAGGCGCGGCACTTGGAGCCGTTGTCCGCTCACGGCCGCTCGCGCTTCTGCTCGGGGCGCCGCTCCATGTCGCGGGGGACCGCGTGCCGCACGAGGACATTCCAGACCGGAGCTTCGAGATCGGCAGCGGCCTGGCCGCGCTCGGACTGCTCGCCGCGCGGCGTGGCCCGCTCGACCCTGCCGTGCTCGGCGGCGTGGCTGCCGCGGTGCCCGACCTCGAGCACGTCGTGCCGTGGCTTCGTCCCGGCGGGGAGAAGATCTTCCACCGCGGCGGGGGCCGCCACGGCGCCGGGATGCCGGCCGAGACGCAGCTCCTGCTCGCCGGCGCGCTCGTCGGCTTGCTCCTCGGCCGACGCCGGTAGCCTCGCGCCGGTGAAGGTCGGCATCGTGGTGCCGTACTCGTGGTCGTTCGGCGGCGGCGTCGTCGACCATGCCGAGGCGCAGGCTCGCGCGCTCGAGGCGGTGGGGATCGAGCCGCGCCTTCTGATCGGCAACGACCCGCCGGGCTCCTTCAGCCGTGTCCTCCACCCGCGGCAGGGCCGGCCCGGTCCGCCGCCGTCGACCGTGATCCCGCTCGGCCGCTCGGTGATCGTGCCGGGCAACGGCGCACTTTCGAACCTCGTGCTGAGCCCGCGGGCGGTGCCGCAGATGCGCCGCGCCTTCGCCCGCGAGCGCTTCGATCTCGTCCACGTGCACGAGCCGCTCGCGCCGATGCTCAGCCCGGCCGCGCTCGCCCTCTGGGACGGGCCTGCCGTCGCGACGTTCCACGCGGCCGGCGACTCGTCCTGGCGGCGGTTTGCGGAGCCCCTGTGGGGTTTTCTACTCGACCGGATCGATCTGCGCGTCGCCGTCTCGGAGCAAGCGCGGCTTGCGGCCTCCCCGTTCGCGCCGGGGCACTACGAGGTGATCCCGAACGGTGTCGAGATCCCGGACGGGGTAGACCCCCGCGATCGCGCCGACCGCATCGTCTTCGCAGGCCGGCACGACCCGCGCAAGGGCCTGCCCGTGCTGCTTCGGGCGTGGCCCCGTCTTCGCGGCAGTGGCACCCGCCTCCGCGTGCTCGGCGCGGATGCCCTCGCCGTGCGGCTGCTGCTCGCCCGGCTCCGCCTGTCGGAGGAGGGGATCGACATTCTCGGCTACGTCGGCGACGACACGCTGACCGAAGAGCTCGCCGCGGCGAAGCTTCTCGTCGCTCCCTCGCTCGGCAACGAGAGCTTCGGGATGACGATCACGCGCGCGTTCGCCTGTGCGGCTCCGGTCGTCGCCTCGGACATCCCGGGCTACCGCGAGGTCGTGACGGAGGAGACCGGCGCCCTCGTCCCGCCCGGCGACGCGGAGGCGCTCGCCGAGACGATCGCCGCGCTGCTCGCGGACGAGCCCGCACGGGCGGAGCGAGGCCGCGCCGCGCGCGAGCGGGCGCTGAGCGAGTACGCATGGCCGCTGCTCGCCCGGCGGCTCGCCGACTGCTACGAGCGCGTTCTAGCCGGTTAGGCGGGAAGCGCCGGCCAGCCGCAGCACCTTAGGCCCGACGAGCCGCACGAGCCGGTTCGGGGTCTCGACGATCGGCTCGCCGTCCTCGCCACTCAGCTCGGCGATCGCGGCGTCCACCCGCCGTTTCACCTCGAGCACGCCCTCGCGGAGGCCGAGCTCGTCGAGCCGCACCGCGAGCCGCTTCATGTTCATCACGTAGTAGTAGAGCGAGTCGACGTCGGGGCCGTACGACTCGGCGAGGTGCGCGTCGATGAGGCCGCGCGACGCCTTCGCCTGCCGCACCATCCGGTCGGCGAGCTCCATGTAGTAGCTGGACACGGAGAGGAGCCGCTCGGCGGCGCCCTCGAACTCCTCGAGGAAGCGGTGCGTCGCGAGGACGGCGATGCGTACGTGGCGGCCCTCGTCGCGGCGGACGTTCGTCTGCCCTTCCTTCATGCCCGGCAGGTGGTAGACGTCGTACAGCGCGTTGCCCTTGGCGCGGCGGATCACCACGTCGCTGTTCGCTACGACGTCCTCGCTGAGCACGCCGTAGATGAAGATCGCCGTGTAGACGTCCTCGATCGGGCGATTCGGCCGCAGCAGCTGCTGCATCTCCTCCTCGAAGCGGTCGAAGAGGATCTCGGCGACGAAGTTGTTGTACTTCTTCGCGACGCGGTCGGCCTCCCCGGCCGGGACGCCGAGCACCTCGGATGCGACGCGGAGGAGGCTGCCGCGGTGCATGCGCTCGTCGTGCTCCTGGGTCATGAGTGCCGCCCGCATCGACTCGTACTCGGGCTCGCGCGGCAGCGCCGCCACGATCCGGTCCATCCAGTCGTCGACGATCGACTCCGCGCGGTAGATCGTCCCGAAGACACGCCTCACCGCGTCCTGCTGCCGGCGCGTCAGTTGCCGGAAGCTCTCGGCATCCCTCGAGAGGTCCAGGCTGTACGCGTCCCAGGTGTGCATGTGCGCCGCGGCGAGGATGTCGGCGAAGGTTCGCCAGCCGCCGGTGATCTGACGGTCAGCCGCCTCGTCGTCGGCGATGAGCGCGTCGATCTCGTCCAGGAGCCGGCCGATCTTGGCGCTGGTGCGCCGTGCCGGCATCTCGGCGGAA
>JAICLM010000012.1 GCA_025927435.1 Thermoleophilia bacterium
AGTGCCCCCGGGTCGCCGGGTGGCTCCTCCCCACGCCGCATCCGCGCGAGCCGGGCCTCCGCTTCTGCCTCGTGGCGGTCGAGCACCACGAGCTCGCTCGCCTGCAGCTCCCTGCAGATCCACCACGTCGTGAAGCCGAAGACCACCGGCAGCACCCAGACGATCACGCGGTAGACCCAGATCTGGGACACGTAACCGATCCCGAACGTGACGTTGACCCGGTCAGCGGATCCCGCCATGAACACGAGGAACACCCAGCTGACGATCGCGACCCCGATCGCCGTGCGGACCGGCGCGTCGCGCGGCCGGTCGAGCAGGTTGTGGAACGCCTGGTCGCCGGTGAGGCGCCGCTCGAGCCACGGCCAGAAGTAGAGGAACCCGAACACCACGAGCGGGAACGCGGCTCCGCCCCAGAACGGGTTGGGCACGACGGTGTAGCTGCCGATCGTGAAGTCGAAGCCCGGGACGAGGCGCAGGGCGCCGATCAGCCAGCCGAGATACCAGTCCGGCTGCGCCCCGTTCGTCGAGGAGTACGTGTGGTACGGCCCCCAGAGCCAGATCGGGTTGATCTGCACGAGCCCGCCGAGCAGGAAGAGGAAGCCGGCCGTGCCGACCATCAACCCGAGCGACCGCGGCGCCTGCCCGGGGAACGCCGGCACGCCGACGATGGTGCGCTCGGTCTGGGCCTTCGTGCGCCGGAACTGCGTGTGGTGCCGCAGCGCGACGAGCAGCAGGTGTGCGCCGAGCAGCAGCCCGATCAGGATCGGGAAGATCAGGACGTGGGCGATGTACATCCGCGGCCAGAGCTTCGGGCTGCCCGGGAACATCCCGTCGAACAGCCAGTTCATGAGGTTCTCGCCGACGAACGGGATCGAGAGCCCTACCGAGTAGCCGATCACGAGACCCATCCCCGACATCAGGTCGTCCACGAGCGAATAGCCCAGATACGCCTCGAGCAGCGAGAGCATGAGCATCGTGACGCCGAGCCAGTACGTCAGCTCCCGCGGCTTCCGGTAGGCGCCCGTGAAGAAGATCCGGAAGAGGTGGAGGACGATCGCCGCGATGAAGACGTTCGCGGCCCAGTGGTGCGTCTGCCGGAGCAGCAGCCCGGCGCGGGTCGCGAGCGAGAGGTGCACGACCGACGCGTAGGCCTCGCTCATCTTCTGGCCGTCCAGCGGCGGGTAGTACGGGCCGTGGAAGACGACTTCCTTCGTCGAGTCGACGAAGAAGAAGGTCAGGTAGATCCCCGTCCCGACGAGGACGATGAACGCGTAGAGGGCGACCTCGCCGAGCAGGAACGACCAGTGGTCGGGGAAGAGGTAGCGGAGGGTCTTGCGCAGGAGCGGCGCGCTCGCGCTGCGCTGGTCGACCCAGCGGACGGCGCGGCGGGTCATGGGCGCGCCGTGGCTCCTCATGGCTGCGCGTTCCACAGACGGACGCCCCACCACGACGGCCCCACCGGCCCGTCGAAGTTCCCTTTCGCCCGCAGGTAGCCGCTCGAGTCGACGTAGACCGGCAGCAGTGGCAGGTCGCGGCCCGCCGGCCCGAAGGTGACGGTGCCGCCGGTCGCCGGGTCGAACGTCGAGTAGTGGCACGGGCAGACGAGCGCGGGCCTCGGCTCGTCCGGCTGGAACAGCGGCGCGCGGTAGAGCGTGATCGCGCACCCTGCATGGGTGCAGATGCGCGAGTAGGCGAGGATCCCGTGCGCGTCGTAGCCCTCGAGGTGCGGCGGCAGGTGGAGCTGGTCGGGATCGAGGCGGATCACGACGAGCGAGGCCGCCATCTGGTCCTTCTCCTCGTCCGATGTCCCCTCCGGGAACGCGAGGTAGAAGTCGTTCTTCTCGATGTCCGCCGCCTTGTACGGCCGGCCGTTCTCGTCGACGAGCCGCCGCCCGCGCCGCCACGGCGTGCGGAGGAAGTTGCCGACATGGAAGAGCGGCCCGAACGAGACCGCGGGAGTGAGGATCGCGAGGCCGAGCGTTCCACCGGCGCCGAGCAGGCCGAGCTTGAGCAGGCGACGGCGGGTGAAGCGCGTGCCGCTCTCGTCCACCAGCTCCGCGATCACCTGCTGCTCGCCTGGGTGCTCGTGCGGCGGGTACTCCTCCGCGAGCTCTTCCGTCGGCACGAGCTTCAGGCCCACGACGATCAGGGCGGCCGCGAGGAAGAGAAAGGCGAGGCCGAGCGCCGTGCCGAGGAGCGGAGTCTCGGCGGACAGGGAGTCGCCGAAGGCGTAGATCAGGATGAAGCCGAGCGCGGCGAGCGAGCAGAGGCCGAGCAGGGCGAGCACGACGAGCTCGGCCGCGGGGTTGGGCGGCAGCGCCGGGACGAGCCGCGTTTCCTCCGGCTTCGGCCGGCGCCGGCGACGGCCGACCAGGAGGACGAGGGCGGAGACGATCGCGTTACGCGCCCGGCTCACGCTTGAACCTCCTTCCCAACAGCAGGCAGAGCATGAGCAGCGCCGGGACCGCAAGGAACCACGTCACAAGCCCCTCCGGCACGGGGCCGATGTAGCCGAGCCCCCAGCCGCCCGGACGGTCCGGCCGCTTCGTGTACTCCACATACCGGACGATCGAGTCGAGCTGCCGGTCGCTGATCGAGCTCCGCGAGAACTTCGGCATGACATACGGCCCGATCCGCACCGCCTCCGCGACCTGGCGCGGAGTCGCCAGGACGAGCGCCGGCGGCAGCGCGCCGGTCACATAGCCGCCCTGGCCCATGATCTGATGACAGCCCGCGCAGTGCTCGGCGAAGAGCGCCTGCCCCTGTGAGATGTTGCCCAGCTCCGGCCTCGGGGTCGGGATCGGCGGCCCGCCGAAGCTCGCGACGTACGCGACGAGGGCCTCGATCTCGTGGTTGGTGAGGAAGACCCGCTCGCGCCGGGGCTGCAGGCCGATCCGCCGCAGCGGCATGTAGCCGGTACGGAGGTAGAAGTCGGCCGCCAGCGCGCCCACGCCGTGCAGCGACGGGCCGATTCCGCCCTGCTGCTGCTGCTCACGGCCCGGCCCGAACCCGGTCGCCGACGAGGGCTCCTTGTAGCGCCCGGCCGCGTTGCCGCCGTGGCAGCCCAGGCAGTACTGCCCGTAGAGGTGGTAGCCGTAGGCGGCAAGCGGATCCTTCGGCGGGCCCGAGTCGGCTCGGGCCTGGCCTGCGGCGAGGAGCCCGGCGACAGCGAGGGCAGCGACGATCAGGACTGCACGCATAGCGAGTCGGCCACCGCGCCGAGGCCGTCGAGGAGGATCACGGTGAGGAAAAGGACGTTGGCCACCATGGCGGCCACGGCGAAGAAGTGAAGCCGCGTGTACGGGACGACGCCGCCCCAGCGGCCCTCTCCCGCCGGACCGTCGCCGTAGTTCGCCTCGCGCGTCGCGAGGTAGACGGTCACGGCCGCAGCCTCCGACACGAGGACGAGGACGACCGCGGCGGCGAGGATCGCCAGCTGCCACGTGTCGTAGCCGATCCCCCAGCTGGCGCCGACCTTGCAGCGCGCCTCCCCCACCCCGTAGCCGACGATGTGCTGGCCGGTCCACGCGAGCGGCGCGACGACGACGCCGACCCACTGCACGAACGCGAGCTGCCGGAGGCTGAACCGGCCGACGCGCTCGCGCTGGGACGGCGCGATGAGCGTCTCGCGCCGGGCGGGGACGATGTCGCGGGCCCGACTCATATCGTGGCGCTGAGGAGGACGCCGATCACGACCAGCGTCAGGAGGTTGACGGCGTGCCAGTACCACGCGACGGCCTGGGTCGCGTTGAGCCGGTACATGGTGAGGCCTCGCGCGAGCTTCCAGACCAGCCACGCGACGAGCAGCACCCCGATCGCGACGTGCGCGTGGTCGGCGCCGAGGAGCACGTAATAGATCGAGCTGTACGCGTTGTCCTGCGGTGTCGAGACGTGCAGCTGATCGACGTAGTCGTGGATCGCCCAGGCGAGGTACCCGCACTGGACGGCGAGGGCCCAGACGAGGAACGCACGGGCGGACGAGACCCGGCCTCGCTGCGCGGCTCCGGCCGCGAGCTGCATCGGGAGGCTCGTCGTGGCCAGGATCCCGACCATGATCAGCGGCACCACGACGCGCGGCTCGGGAGTGCCGGGCGGGGGCCAGTGCGCGTTCTCGAAGCGGAGGTAGTAGTAGGTGCCGATGAAGGTGCCGAAGAGCGTGACCTCGCTCGCGATGAGCATCGCCATCCCCCAGAACGCGACGCTCGGCCCGCGGCGGCGTCCCGCGAGGATCGCCGTCTCGCCGGCGTTGCGAGCGTCGGTCGTACGCGGTACGAACCGCTCCGGCACTCCGCCCGCCACGTGATCCGCCATCCCTAGGCCACGCTCTCCTGCGGCTCCTCGCCGTGCCAGCCGAGCAGGACGAGCACAATCCCGGCCAGCGCGAAGCAGAAGCCCATCCAGAGGTGGAGGAGCAGGAGCACGAAGCAGATCGACATCGCGAGGGCCAGGAGGATCGGCCAGGGCGAGTCGTGGGGCATCTCGACGATCTCCGCCCACCAGCCGTCGATCGGTGAGCTCACCGGCTGCTCGTGCCCCTGCTCGAGCACCATGACTCCCTCTGCGAGCTTGCGCCGGTCCTCAGCCCGGTCCTCGTAGTCCCAGTTCGGGTACGCGCTCGAGACCTTCGGGAGGACGGCGAAGTTGTACTCGGGCGGCGGCGAGGAGATCGTCCATTCGAGCGTCGCGCCGTGCCAGGGATCCGGCCCCGCGACTGCCCCGCGGAAGTAGCTGACGACGAGGTTGACGATCAGCACGATGATCCCGATCGTCGTGAGGTACGAGCCGATGGTCTCGAGGAGGTTGCTCGTTCCCCAGCCGAGCCCGCCCGGGTACGTGTAGTTCCGCCGCGGCATCCCCTCGAGCCCGACGATGTGCATCGGGAAGAAGAGAAGGTTCGTCCCGACGAAGATGATCCAGAAGCTGATCTGGCCGGGCAGCTCGTAGTAGAGCCTCCCGGTCACCTTCGGGAACCAGAAGTACATGCCGCCGAAGATCGGGAAGACGGCGGCCCCGAAGATGATGTAGTGGAAGTGCGCGATGACGAAGTAGGTGTCCGTCACCTGCTGGTCGAACGGCACCGCGAGGAACATGATCCCGGTCAGCCCGCCGGCGACGAACATGAAGATGAAGCCGGCGATGAAGAGCAGCGGCGTCTTGAAGCGCGCGTTGCCGGTGATGAAGGTCATGCACCAGGCGAAGACCTGGATCGTGCTAGGGATGACCACCACCCCGGTCGCCGCGGCGAAGAAGACGACGGTGACGGTCGGCATGCCCGTGGCGAACATGTGGTGCGCCCACACGCCGAAGCCGATGAAGACGACGAGCAGCTCGGCGACGGCCACGAGCGGAAAGGCGACGACCCGTCGCTGCGTGAAGGCCGGGATGATCTCCGTGGCGATCCCGAAGGCCGGGACGATGAGGATGTAGACCTCGGGATGGCCGAAGATCCAGAACAGGTGCTGCCAGAGCAGCGTCGAGCCCCCCTTCGCGACGTCGAAGAAGTGCGTCCCGATGTTGCGGTCGAGGAAGAGGAAGAGCGTGTCCGCCGTGAGTGAGGGCAGCGCGAACAGGAGCCCCCAGGACGCCGCGAGGAAGGCGAAGCAGAAGAGCGGCATCCGGTTGAAGGACATCCCGGGCGTCCGCATCTTGAGAATCGTCACGATGAAGTTCCCGGCGGTCAGGCTCGACGAGATGCCGTTGAAGATGATCCCCAGGCAGTAGAAGTCGATCGCGTGGCCGGGGTCGAACTTCACGTTCGCGAGCGGCACGTAGTCGAACCAGCCTGCGTTCGGCGCCTGGCCGATGAAGAGGCTCGTGTAGACGAAGATCCCCGAGGCGAGGAAGACCCAGTAGCTCAGCGCGTTCATCCGCGGGAAAGCCATGTCCCGTGCGCCGACCATCAGCGGGAGCAGGTAGTTGCCGAACGCTCCCGTCGTCATCGGGATGATGAAGAAGAAGATCATCGTCAACCCGTGCATCGTGAAGAGCTCGTCGTAGGTGGCCGGGCCCACGACGTGCTGGTTCGGCCGGGCGAGCTGGGTGCGCATGAGCAGCGCCTCGGCGCCGCCGGCCGCGAACAGGACGAGCGTCGTCCAGAAGTAGAGAAGGCCGATCCGCTTGTGGTCGGTCGTCATCACCCAGCCGAGCACGCCGGGCCGCGACTGCCACATGCGCTCGAGGCGCTCGAGGACCTCCTCGGCGGGGGCGGACGGAGGCGGGATTGTCGTGGCTATTTCAGGCCCTCCAGGTACTTGACGAGGGACTGGAGCTCCCCGTCGGTCAGGTGGAAGTTGGGCATGTCGTTCCCGGGCTTGAAGTGCTGGGAGTCGGTGATCCAGCGCGCGAGGTAGCCGCGGGTGTTCGGGATCGTCAGGCCGGCCAGCGTCGTACGGCTCGCCAGATGCGTGAGGTCCGGGCCGACGAACCCGCGCGCCGGCGTGCCCCGGATCGCGTGGCAGCTCGAGCACGAACCGGATCCGCCGAGGAATGCCCGCTCGCCGCGGCGCGCAGCCGGGGAGGCCGGCTTGGCCGCCGGCGCGGCCTGCTTCTTCAGCCACGTTTGGAACTGGGCCTTCGGCTGGACGAACACGAGCATCCCCATGTGCGCGTGCTGCAGCCCGCAGAACTCGGCGCACTGGCCGCGATAGACGCCGACCTTGTTGGCGTAGAGGAGGATCCGGTTCTCCTGCCCCGGGATCGTGTCGATCTTGCGATTCAGCTCCGGCACCCAGAAGCTGTGGATGACGTCCGCGGTCTTGGCCACGAGGTTGATCCGCGTACCGACGGGAATGTGCATCTCGTCGGCAGTGACCGCCTTCGTTCCCGGATACCGAAACTCCCAGTACCACTGATGACCGATGGCCTCGACGGTCAGGTCCGTGCTGGACGCCGCGGGCGCCTGCGTGACCTTGACGATCGCCCAGTCGCCCACGATGAAGAGGGCGACGATCACCATCAGCGGGAAGACGACACCCATCCCGACCACGACGAACCAGGAGAGCTTCTCGCCTGGATGCGGATCCTCGGCGTCGCCGCCGAGGCCGCGCCGCCCGCGGCGGACCCACGCGAAGACGAGCAGGCCCGTGATCAGCGCGAGGCCGCCGAACGAGACGGCCATCATCACCCAGAAGAGATTCGCGATATCCGCGGACTGGTGGCTGTGGGGGTTGAGCGTGTTCTGCGAGCCTCCGCAGCCCGCCAGCATCAGCACGAGGAGCGCCGACGCAGCTCCCGCGAATCCCCTGCGCGGCCTGGTCCCCCACGTAACCAACTCCGAAAACGGGTACCCGAGCCTGTCCCCCGAAAAACCGTGACGCGATGAACGGCTGGAACCTCGACCCACTCGAGCTCTCGATCCTCGCGGTCGTCGGCGCGCTCTACTGGCGGCGCGCCCGGACCCTCGCGCGGCGCGGGCGGCCGGTGCCGTGGCAACGCGCCGGACCGTTCGCTGCCGGGCTGCTCTTGCTCTTCGTCGCGCTCGCGTCGCCGCTCGACACGATCGGCGAGGAGCGGCTGTTCTCGATGCACATGTTCCAGCACCTGCTGCTCGGCGACGCCGGCGCGCTCCTGCTCGTGCTGGGCCTCGACGGCCGACTACTGCGCCCGCTGCTGCGCGTGCGCCTCGTCCACCGGTTGCGGGTGCTGGCGCATCCGCTCGTGGCGCTGCCGCTCTGGGCGGCGAACTTCGTCCTCTGGCACCTGCCGGTGTTCTTCGACGCGGCGCTGCGGAACGACGCGATCCACGCGCTCCAGCACTCGCTCTTCGTCGCACTCGGGATGCTGATGTGGGCCGCGCTGCTCGAGCCGCTGCCGGGGCCGGCCTGGTTCACGGCCCCGTGGAAGATCCCGTACGTCCTCGGCATGTGGCTCGTGATGCTCGCCCTCTCCCAGGTCTTCATCTGGTCGAGCCACGTCTTCTACGCGCCGTACACACACGACGTGCCGCTGTGGGGGTTGAGCCACCTCGCCGACCAGAAGGCGGGCGGCGGGGTGATGCTGGTGGAGAGCGCCCTCACGATGCTGCCGGCGCTCGTGTGGGTGCTGCTCTCGGTGCTGCGCGAGAGCGAAGCGCGGCAAAGGCTGGTGGAAGCGGGCGTTTCGCCCGGCGCGGCAGCCCGCGCCGCGCGTTACGGCCGCGCCTGAGCGATCCGCCTCACCGCTGACGCGCGTGGTTGACACGCCAGGCGCGAGCGCGGAGAATCGCCGGTCAAACGGCAGCGACGAGGGAGATCACGTGTCCTGGACTCTCAACGGCACCTACTTCGAGACCTGTTCATGCGAGCTCATGTGTCCTTGCAACTTCTCGTTCGACCATGGCGCGACCTACGACTACTGCCGCGTCACGCTCGTGTTCAGAGTCGCCCAGGGCGAGGTTGAGGGGACGGACGTCGGCGGACGGACGGTGGCCGTGATCGCGGACACGCCGAAGGTCATGACCGATGGCAACTGGCGCCTCGGCATGTTCGTGGACGACGGCGCGAGTGACGAGCAGATGGAGAAGCTCACGGCGGTCTTCGCCGGGCAAAAAGGCGGGCCGATGGCAGGGCTGGCTCCTCTGATCGGCGAGGTGCTCGGGGTGGAGCGCGCGCCGATCGAGGTGGTCGAGGAGGGCCTGCGCCACAGCGTCCGGATCGGCGATGCGGTCGATTTCGAGGTCGAGGACATCGTGCCCTTCGGCATCGAGACGGGAGAGCCGGCACGCCTCGTGGGCGTCTTCCATCCGGTCGGTTCCGAGCTGACGGCGGCCGAGGCCACGCGCTCGCAGATCAGTGCCTTCGGGATCGAGTACGAAGGCAAGACGGGGCTCTCGGCCCCGTTCTCGTGGGCCGCCTGAGCAGTTGATCGCCGCCGCGGGCGACACCCGGAGTCTCGCGCCTGCACTGGGAGCAGCGCGGAGCCGGCTCGCGCTGATCGTGCTGCTCTTCGCCCTCGCGATTGTCGGCTGGTGGTGGACTGCGCGCGAGATGCGAGGCATGGACGGTGGACCGTGGACCGACCTCGGGACTCTCGGCTGGTTCGTCGGGGTCTGGGTCGTGATGATGGCGGCGATGATGTTCCCGTCGGTTGCACCGACGGTCGCCCTCTACTCGGTCATGACCAAGAGCCGGTCTCTGAGGTGCCCGATGATCTTCGCGGGCGGGTATCTCGCCGCGTGGACGGGAGTGGGCGTTCTCGCTTTCCTCGTTGCGAGCCAGGGCGGGCGCGTCTCGCACGATCTGCTGGCGTGGGATCGTGGTGGTCGTTGGGTCGCCGGCGCGACACTCGTCGTGGCTGCCGTGTACGAGCTCACTCCTCTGAAGGATGCGTGTCTCGGGAAGTGTCGAAGCCCACTCGGGTTTCTGCTCGGCGCCTGGCGGACCGGGCGCCTCGGCGCCTTCGAGATGGGGGCCAAGCACGGTGCCTGGTGCATCGGCTGCTGCTGGGCGCTGATGGCGTCGCTCTTCGCGCTCGGGATCATGAGCCTCGTGTGGATGGCGGTCGTCGCCGGGCTGATCGCGTTCGAGAAGCTGATCCCGTTTCGCCGGACTGCGACCTACGGAACGGCAGCCGTGCTGCTCGCCCTCGGGATCCTCTTGCTCGCTGCACCTGACGTCATTCCGGGCTTGACGGTTCCGGGGAGCGGCATGATGTCTCAGATGGGCGACATGAGCCGCTAGGCGGGCTCGCGAGCTCGGCTGTCCTTGCTCGAACCAGAGCGAGCCTTCGCCCGGGTCAGTAGGCGTGGCCGGTGACGAGCTTCGCGACCCCGAAAGCAATCGCGATCTCGAGGGCGGTGAGAAGTGCGAGACACGCGACGATCAGCACCACCGCGTGCCACGGAACCCCCTCTTCGGGCTCGCCCTCGGGTGCGAACCCGGTCTCCTCGGCCCAATCTTCGGCTCGGTGGATCAGGCCGTGCGAGGGCTCCACCCGGCGGCGTTCGTGCTCGCGCAGCGGCGTGCGCGTTGCCATGCCTCTCTGGTACCCACCCAGCCGCGCGTCTAACGCGCGTGCGCCTAGAGCCGGGTGCTCTCGACCTGCTCGGCGAGGAGCTTCGCCATGGCGCTTTCCACCTGCTCGAGTGCGAGCTCTTCCTGCTCCAACAGCGCCCGCAGGCGGATCCCGACCTCCTCTTCGCCCAGCGACTCCGCCAGGCTGACCAGCGACTCGTAGGTCGCCAGCTCGAGATGCTCGGTCGCGAGCGCCGCGACCGCGTGCGCAAGATCGTTGAGGAGGTGGTCGTCCTCCGCGATGCGGCCGGTCAGCTGGTCGTGCTCGGCCAGGAGGCCGCGGAAGCTGGGGCTCTCCTCGGGCTCGACCGAGACGTAGAGATCGCCGAGGACGTCGCGCACCGTCGCGGCGTGGGATTTGGTCTCGACGAGATGTCGATCGAACGCGGCGCGGAGGTCCGGCGCGTGCGCCTGCTCGCGCAGGCGCGGTAGCACGTCGTACGCGAGCCGGCGCTCGATCCAGAGCATCTGGCGCAGGCGCGCTCCCAGCAGCTCTCGAGGTGTGGTGACCCGCTCGGCCATCGACCGCGTCGTTCCCCCGGCTCGGGTTCGTACACTCGTGGGACCGGGGTGCCGTGGACGCGGCTGAGATCACACCCGTCGAACCTGATCCGGGTCATGCCGGCGAAGGGAGGAGCGATCGAGGAGAAAGCACCAGCCTGGGGCATCACGCCGGTTCCCGAGCGCTTGCGGACGCTGGGCGGTCTCGAGAACGGGATGCTGTGGTCGAGCCTCGGCCTCAGCCTGCTCGTCCTCGTAGCCGGGGCGTTCCTCGTCCCCGCGCTCTCGCTGCCCGACGCGCTGCTCGCGATCCTCGTCGGCGGAGTCGCCGGGAACCTGATGCTCGGCTGCGCCGCCGGGATCGGCGCGGAAGCCGGAGTGCCCGCGATGGTGCTGCTGCGCGCGCCGCTCGGCCGTGCCGGTTCGTACCTGCCGACCGGGCTGAACGTCGTCCAGAACCTCGGCTGGACGATCTTCGAGGTGCTCGTCATCGCGACCGCCGCCCAGGCGCTCGTCCACGGCCCGCTCTGGGTCTGGAAGCTCGCGGCGGCGGCGGCGGCGACCGTCCTCGCGCTGCTCGGGCCGATCGGGTTCGTGCGTGAGTGGGTGAAGCGCTTCGCGCTGTGGGTCGTCCTCGCCTCGCTCGCCTACCTCACCTGGTGGACTCTCCACGACGCGCACCTCGGGGAGCTGTGGTCGCAGCCCGGCACGGGCGGCCTCAGCTTCTGGCAGGGAGTCGACCTGATGGTCGCGATGCCGGTCTCGTGGCTGCCGCTCGCCGCCGACTACACGCGCTTCGCGCAGAGCCCGCGCGGCGCGTTCTGGGGCTCCGCGGTCGGCTACTTCATCCCGAACGTGTGGCTCTACGCGCTCGGCGCGATCCTGCTGCTCTCGCGCGGGCTCGCGGATGCGCCCTCGGTGATCACCGCGATCGCGGCCGGCGGCGTCGGAGCCGCGCTCGCGCTCGTCGTTCTGGGCGTGGACGAGACGAAGGAGCCGTTCGCGAACATCTACTCGGCGGCGGTCTCGATCCAGAACGTCCTGCCGCGCGTGCCGCAGCGCCTCCTCATCCTCGCGGTGGCCTCCGTCGCGACCGCCGGGACGTTCGTGATCGACCTCGTCAACTACCAGAGCTTCCTCTACCTGCTGGGCTCGTTCTTCGTGCCGCTCTTCGGCGTGCTGCTCGCGCAGTGGCTCGCGGGGGAGCGCGATCCATTCGCCGCGCCGAGGATTCGCCCGGCGCAGATCGTCGCGTGGCTGGCAGGGTTCTGCCTCTACCAGTGGCTCGCGCCGGTCGGCCCGAGCTCGTGGATCCGGATCGTCGACCACACGCATCCGGGCCAGGGAGCGATTGGCGGCTCGCTGCCGAGCTTCGTCCTCGCCTTCGTTCTCTCGCTCGGCCTTACGCTTGCGGGTCGTGCGAGCGCTCGCCGTGATCGGCCCTCTGTCGCGTGACGTGGTGGACGGCCGCGCCGACCGGATCGGCGGCGGCCCGTGGTACGCCGGCCGGGCGTTGCGAGCGCTGCAGCAGCCGGCGCTGGTGGTCGCGAAGTGCGGCGACTCCGAGCGGCGCTCCTACCTGCGGCGCCTCGCGGCGCTGGGCTTGCCGGTTGCACTTGCGGCTGCCGGCGAGACAACGTCCTTTTCGTTTCGGTACGACGCCGACGGGAACCGCGAGATGCGGGTCGACGCGATCGGCGACCAGTGGAGCGAGGGCGACGAGCCGGAGCGCGGCCTGCGCCGGGTCGAGTGGGTGCATGTGGCGCCGCTCCTACGCGGCGACTTCCCGCCCGAGACGCTCGAGCGGGTCGCACGGCGCCGGCGGGTGCTGCTCGACGGTCACGGGCTGGTCCGGGCGCGGGAGGCCGGCCCGCTCGCGCTCGACGCGGACTTCGATCGGGCACTCCTCCGCCATGTCTCGATCCTCAAGCTCGCGGAGGACGAGGCGCGGGTGATCCTCGACGGCGCCGAGCTCGAAGAGCTGCGCGGGCTCGGCGTGCCGGAGGTCGTCGTGACCTTCGGCGTGGGCGGGTCGCTCGTTCTGACCCGCGACGCCGCCGTGCGGGTGACTGCGCGGCCGGCGCGCGGCGACCCGACGGGCGCGGGCGACGCGTTCTCGGTCGCCTACCTGAGCGCCCGCGCCGGCGGGCACCGGCCGATCAGCGCCGCGCGGCGCGCGAGCGCGCTCGTCACCGCGCTCCTTAGTAACAGACTGTTACAAGGAAGGACAAGTCCGTGATCGCCGCGGTCGGCACGGTGGCGGGCGTCTTCCTCGTTGATCTCGAGGCCGAGGACCTGCTCGGCGAAGGCAGCGAGGTGCCCGAGGCGGAGCGGCCCGAGGTGGCTCTGCCCCGCGTGGTCGCTGCCGCGCGCTCCGGCTCGACCGTGGTGGCGGTCGTCGAGCGGAGGCCGCCGTTGATGGTCTCGAACGACGGCGGCGCGACCTGGCGAGAGGCCGGCGGCGGGCTGCCGCCCGGCTTCGCGGTGGCGATCGCCGAGGACGACCCCGACCGCATGCTCTACGCCGCGCGCAACCGGCTCTACGTCTCGGCCAACGGCGGCGTCTTCTGGCGTTCGCTCCCGTTCGAGCTGCCGGACATCGACTCGGTTGCCTGGATCGACTGAACGAACTCCTCGACCTCGCTGTCCGAGCGCAGGCGGTGGACGCGCAGCTGCGGATGGCGCGCGAGCCGCACCGGCAGGTCGCGCCTGTTCTCGAATCCACGCTTGAAGGCGGGCCAGATGAGCCAGCGGATCTGGTTGAGCCAGCGATCCTCGCGGTTGCCGTGCCAGAGCACGACGTCGTCACGCTTTCGCACCCAGCTGCGCCGCACGAGCCGCGAGAGGACGAGCGGCACGGGCAGATCGAGCCACGCGACGGTCTCCGCGCGCTCGAGCACGAGGTCGCCGAGAATCGAGTGATACGTGCCGTCGCAGATCCAGCCGTCGCCCTCCGTTGCCGCCGCGACGCGGGCCCGCAACTCCTCCGGCCCGCAGTTCTCCCAGTTCGGCCCGTGCCACAACGCGTCGATCTCCACGTGGCGGACTTGCAGCAGCTCCGCCAACCGCGCAGAGAGGCGAGTCTTGCCGCTGCCGCTCGGGCCGATAACGACGAGACGGGTCAAAGCCGGAACTCGCCGCGGGCGACGATCACTGCCGAGCCGCCGACCTCGACCTCCTCGGGCGAGCGGGAGACGGCATACAGCGTCGACGGCCGCCCGATCTCCACGCCCTGACGGATCTCGATCTCGTCGCCGAACGCGATCCGGCCGTGCCGGGCGAGATGGAGCGCGAGTGGCCCGGCGAACGAGCCCGTGGCGGGATCCTCGCCGACGCCGTGGGCAGGGACGAACACGCGTGCCTTCCAGCGATCGCCGTCGCGCGCGAAGCAGGCCGTGCCGTAGGCGTTCAGCTCGAGCAGCGCGGCGATGTCAGGCCGAAGCGCCGCCACCGCCTCGGGGGAATCGAGCTCGATCAGGACGTGCCCCGGCCCCTGGCAGTAGAGCTCGACGGGCAGTCCCGACTCCTCCAGACCCAGCAGGGCCAGCAGCTCCTCCGCGCGGTCGTAGGGCTCGAAGGGGAACGGCGGCTGCCGCATCCAGCCGAAGACGATCCGCGCGCCGTCGCGCTCGAGCCGGACGGGCACAACGCCGGCGCCGGTCTCGAGCCAGAGCTCGTCGAGCTGCAGCGGGCCGCCCAGCACGAACGCCGTCCCGAGCACGGGATGACCCGCGAACGGCAGCTCGAGCACCGGCGTGAAGATGCGCATGCGCGCGTGCCCCTCCCCTGCCGCGGGGTAGACGAAGACGGTCTCGGAGAAGTTGATCTCGCGCGCGAGCTCCTGCAGCCGCTCCTCGGGGATATCGCGCGCGTCGGTGAAGACGGCGAGCTGGTTCCCCGCGAACGGAACGTCGGTGAAGACGTCCGCGACGACGAAGCGGAACGTGGACACGCGGCGACTCTAGCCGCGGTTGCCCGATGTGGTGGTGCTACCGATAATGGTGCTATGACGGTGGGTGTTCCGGCCTCTGCCGTTCCCGCTCGACCGCTGGTGGCGGAGGCGAAGCGGAGAGCCCGGCGCTGACGATGGCGCGGCGGCTGGGCGGGTTTCCGCTCGCCTCACTCCAAGGGGACTCTCCGGATTCCACAACCCGTCTACCCTGTTCGCGGATGCACGCGATCGAGGTCAGCGGCCTGCGCAAGGCCTACGGGAACCTCGAGGCGGTCCGCGAGGTCGACTTCGCGATCGAGGAAGGAGAGGTCTTCGGGCTCCTCGGGCCGAACGGCGCGGGGAAGACGACGACGGTCGAGATCCTCGAGGGCTACCGCAAGCGGGACGCGGGCGAGGTACGCGTCCTGGGCCACGACCCGGCGCGGCCGGGGCCCGACTTCCGCGAGCGGATCGGCGTCGTCCTCCAGCAGTCGCAGATGTGGCCGAACCTCACGGTGCGCGAGACACACGCGATCTTCGCCGGCTACTACCGGGCGCCGCGCGACGTCGACGAAGTGGTCGCGCTCGTGGGGCTCCGGGACAAGGCGAACGAACGGGTCAAGACGCTGTCGGGCGGCCAGAAGCGCCGGCTCGACCTCGGGATCGCGCTCGTCGGCGATCCCGACCTCGTCTTCCTCGACGAGCCGACAACGGGCTTCGACCCCCAGGCGCGCCGCGCCGCGTGGGAGATGATCCGCTCGCTCCGCTCGCTCGGCAAGACCGTTTTGCTCACGACGCACTACCTCGACGAGGCCGAGCAGCTCTCCGACCGCGTCGCCGTGATGCGCGAGGGGCGGATCGTGCGCGTCGGGACGCCGGCCGAGCTGACCACCACCGACTTGCAGACCGAGATCCGGTACCGGCAGAACGGCGAGGAGGTTCTCGTGCGCACCGACGAACCGACCCGCGTTCTCGCCGAGCTCACGTCCGCAGCCGTCGCGCGCGGAGAAGAGCTCGAGGGACTTCAGGTGCGGCGGCCGTCCCTCGAGGAGGTCTATCTCGCGCTCACCGCCGAGGAGGAGCAGGGATGAGCGCAGAGGCGATTCGCGTCGGCATGCGGCGCCCTGCACGCGGGCTCTTCGTCCACCAGCTGCGCTCGGAGCAGCTCGTCTTCTGGCGCAGCCGCGAGGCGGCCTTCTTCATCTTCCTGTTCCCGCTGCTGCTGTTCGTCCTGCTCAGCTCGGTCTACGACGGCAAGATCTACGGCGTCCCCGCGCCGGAGGCGCTGCTCGCGGGGCTGATCGGCTACGGGTGCGCGAACACCGCTTTCGCGGGCCTCGCGATCCAGCTCGTGATCCGCCGCGAGAACGGGATCCTCAAGCGGCTTCGCGCCACGCCGCTGCCGCCGGCGACGTACATCGCCTCGCTGCTCGTCTCGACGCTGATCGTCTTCGCAATGCAAACCGTGGCGCTGTTCCTCCTCGGCCGAGCGCTCAACGGGACGCCCTTCCCCTCCGACGTCGCCTCCCTGGTCGCCGCCGTCGTGATCGGCGCGGCCGTCTTCGCCGCCCTCGGCACTGCGATCGCCTCGGTGATCCGCTCGGCGGAGGGCTCGTCCGCCGTCGTCAACGCGATCCTGCTGCCGATGGCCTTCCTGAGCGGTTCATTCGGGTCGACGCTCCACTACCCCGCGTTCCTGCGCGCCGTCGGAGACGTCCTGCCACTCAAGTACTTCATCGACCTCGTCAACGCCGTGTACCTGCACGGCCACGGTGTGTGGACGCAGCCGCAGGACCTGGCAGTGCTCGCCGTCTGGGGCGCCGCCGGCCTCGTGTTCACGATGTTCAGGTTCCGCTGGGAGCCAAGAGAGCCCTAGCGAGTTAGGAGTTCGCGGATCCGGATAACGAGTCCGGGATGAATCCGCTGATCGACGAGCCCGCAATCTCGCTCCACGTCCGCGAGCAGGAGGAGCCCGGCATCGAAGTCCGCGTCAACTTCGGCGTCTTTGCCGGGCGGCACGTGACTCCCGCCGAGATCGACGAGCTCGCATCGGCGCTGCGCGAGTTCGTCCCGTTCTTCGCCATCGTGTCGGAGAACCGGCACGAGTTCGGGGACGCGGTCGAGGCCTCGGTGCACCAGGTCGTCGTCGAGGTGCCGCGGGAGCATGCCGCCGGGGAGCAGGAAGTCCTTGCCGAGCGGATCGTCCTCGCCGCGAATGGCTGGGCGCTGGAGTGCATCGCGTCGCGGCACGGCGCCGGCGACTTGTAACTCGTTTCCCGTGCGGGTGCTCGGCGTGCCACATGGTCCAGAACAGCTGTTCTCAGCCCGCGTGGTGATGTTGGGCCCCATGCCGAGCATGGGCGGCGCTTCCCCGGGCCGTACCTGCGCTCCCGGCCGTTCGACATGAAGCCTGGCGAGGTTCGGGTGCTCGAGCTCCGGAGCCCCTACGCGCATCGCCGCTACTGGAACGGCGGCGGCTCCCAGCTCATCACTGCGCTGCTACGCCGTAGCCGGCAGGTACGGCGTCCAACCGGACGGGATCCGCGGCGCCGCGAGCTTGATGAACAGCGTGGGCGTCGGGGGGCGCGGCGACGTGTGGAGCACCATCCCCGCCTGCTCGATCGTTCGGTCGCCCTTGCGCAGGTTGCAGGGCGCGCAGGCGGTGACCACGTTCTCCCAGATCGACTCGCCTCCCTTCGAGCGCGGGACGATGTGGTCGAGCGTGAGGCGGCCGTTCGTGGTGCCGCAGTAGGCGCAGCGCCACCCGTCGCGGGCGAACAGGGCGCGCCGCGAGATCTTGCGCTGGATCGCCCGCGGGACACGTACGTAGTGGATGAGGCGGATCACGTGCGGCCAGATGAAGCTGCCCGTCGAGGAGCGCAGCGGCCTGTCGAGCCGCTCGATGACCTCCGCCTTGCCCTTGTAGACCAGCACGTGAGCGCGCCGCACCGTGCACACGTTGAGCGGCTCATAACTTGCGTTCAAAACAAGAACGTGCTGCAACCTGCCCGAAAAGTAGCAGCGCCCGAAGCCGCTACTGCTGCGACTTCATGGCGCGTTCCACCGCCTGCTGCTCCTCCGGGGAGAGGGAGACGGCCGCGCGCCCGGCGTCGAGCTCCTTGACGTAGATCCGCGCGTAGTCCCGCCCCTGGATGGCGCTGAGGACGACGCCGGTGCGCGACGCGTCGAGTAGCGCAACCGAGGCGGACTGATGGCCGCCGGTGTTCTCGTAGGCGTCGTAGCGGACGACGGCGAGCCGCGAGACCGTGGAGTCGACGCGCCGTTCGAGCCGTCCGAGCGCCGCGGTGGTCTCGTCGAGCGCGCGGTGCAACCCATCCACCCGGCCCTGGAGGGAGACGGCGAAATCGACGAGATCGCCTCCGCCGCTGCCCTGGAGCGTGAGCTGCGCAGCGCGAACCCGACGCAGCCGCAGGTGCAGCGCCAGCGCGATCGCGAGAGCGATCACGGCGACGACCGCAGCCATGATCGCGATCCAGCCTGCCAGCGAAGAGCTCAACGGCTAGCCCGACGGGAGGCTGAAGAAGACCGGGTACGACGCCTTGTTGTTCTCGAGATGAACCTCTCCCGGCACCTTGCCGACGGTGACCGTCACCGTCGCAGTGCCGCCGAACGCCCGCGGCGGCAGCTGGAGACTCGTGAACGAGACGGTCTTCGTCTCCCCCTTCTCGATCAACGGGACCTTCTTCGTCGGGGTCGGTTCCAGCACCGACTTGCCGAACAAAGTGATCCTGAGCGTCACGGGAACGTTCCTCTCCTCGAAGTTCCCGGAGTTCCTGAACGAGACCTTGAAGGCGAGATCCGCCGCGGCGTTGACCGTCGTCTGGCCCGAGACCGTGAGCGACTGCGTCTGGCCGCCCGAGACGGCCTCGGTGCCCAGCAACTCGCTCCCGTGCGTTCCCGTCACCTTGCCGCTCGGGGTCGTGGAGTGCAGGCGCGCGTAGACCTCGCCGAAGGAGTGGGCGCTGATCACCTCGGGGTTCGTCACGATCTGCGACGGCGGAGCGATCACGCCCTGCACGCCTTCCCTGCGCAGCGTCTCGGTTGCAGGCAGCCTGAACAGGTCCGTCCAGACGAGATCGCTCGCGCTCAGAACCCGGCCCTGCTTGGCCAGGCGGGCTGCCACCTGGTCCGCGGTCTTCGACCCCCCCGCCGCGAAGGCATTGGCCAGCCCGGCCAGCCCGATCGCGCGCAGCTGCAGCGTTGCCAGCACCTGCTGGTGCGCTGCCTGCAAGGGCGCGGGCGGTACCAGGCGTAGCGCCTCGTCGTAGCCCTCCTGCTGCTGCCGTGACCAGAGCGCGAGCTTCGAGCGGAGATCGGCGAGCGTGAGCTTCTGAGAGTTGAGCTGCTTGGCGTAGTCGTCCAGCGAAGAGGCCGAGCTCTGCGCGATCGGCTGCACCTTCTCCATGTAGGCCTTGTACTCGTCGTGCTTGCTCTGACCCTGGCAGGAGCCGATCCAGAAGACGAGGCCGACGACGACGGCGATGGCCAGCGCCACGAGTCCGGCGAGGCGCGCGAGAGCCACGGCTCCCGGCGGCGGCGGCGGCCGCCGCGGCCCGCCGCTGCGCGGAGCCCTGATCCGCCGGCGCTGCCTGCCGGGCGCCTCGAGCGTCTCCGGCTCCTCGAAGAACTCGAGCGGCGTCTCGTCGTCGAAGGTGCTCACGACCGCGCCAACCCTACCGCCCCCGAACGGACGGTTCGGGAAGGACAGTCCGGCGGAGTCGCCAATCTCCGCTAGGCATGGGAGAGGCCGCCCCAGCACTCACCGGTATCGAGCTCGTCCTCGACCGCTACCGCCCGTTGCGGCCGCTCGGCAGCGGCGGCTCGGGCTCGGTCTGGCTCGCCCGCGACGAGAAGACGGGCCTCGACGTTGCGCTGAAGATCGTCGCGCGCGAGGGCAAGTCGGCAATGCGGGCCGAGCGTGAGGCCAAGGCCGCGGCGCAGCTGCGGCATCCCGCATGCCTACGCGCGTACGGCTTCGGCCGCGACTCGCGTCACGTCTACATCGCGTACGAGTTCGTTCCCGGTCAGACGTACCGCGAGGCGCTGCGCGCGGGTGCGCTGACGGACGACGACGCGGTCGAGGCGTGCGCGCAGGTCTGCGACGGGCTCGCGCACGCACATGCGGCCGGGATCCTGCACCGCGACGTCAAGCCCTCGAACGTGCTTCTGACGGACGGCGACCGGGTCGCGGCGCGCGTGCTCGACTTCGGGCTCGCGCAGATGGCCGACGCCGAAACGCTGACCGAGGCCGGCGACGTGCCCGGCACGCTCGCGTACATCTCGCCCGAGCGGCTCGCGGGCGGCGAGGCGACGCCGGCGGCCGACATCTGGGCAGTCGGCGTGATGTTGTGGGAGGCGCTCGCGGGACGGCATCCC
>JAICLM010000178.1 GCA_025927435.1 Thermoleophilia bacterium
GACGCCGAAGTGGATCAGGGCAAGCCGCTCGGGACCGCGGCGCTCGACCTCGTCGAGCGTCTCCTCCCACGCTTCGACGTCGACCTCCGGCGGCGGCGTCGGCGGCATGACGAAGCGGCCGGGGAGCACGCGGACGCCGCAGGCGTCGCCGGCGTAGAGCGTCCCGTCGGGGTCGAGGTAGCAGACGTGGTGGGAGGCGTGTCCCGGGGTCGGGAAGCAATCGAGCCCGAGCACGCGCTGCTCGACCGGGTGAAGGTTCTCCTGCGGCACCGGCGCCAGCTCGCCCCAGAGCGAGTCGAACGTGTCGCCGTAGAGGCGGCGCGCGCTCTTCTCGAGCCGGGACGGGTCGACGAGGTGCGGCGCGCCGATCGGCGAGACGTGCACCTGCAGCCCCGGGTGCTCGCGGACGAGGGTCCCCGCGGCGCCGGCGTGGTCGAGATGGATGTGGCTGAGCAGCAGGTGCCGGACGTCCGTGAGCGAGAGCCCGCGGTCGGCAAGACCCGCCTTCAGGGCGCCGATCGTGGTCGAGGGGCCGCAGTCGAAGAGCGCCGGCCCGTCGTCGGTGTCGAGCAGGTAGCTCGCAATGATCCGCTCGCGGTCGAGATGGTGGAGGTCGATCGGTTCGAGGGACACTCGCGAGGATCCTAAGCGGCGATCATCCCCAGGGGATGATGTCCCGCCCGCGAGGCCGCCCTACGGTTGCCGCATGTGGTGGGGAATCGGCGGCGGCTTGGCGATCCTGTATCTGGTGTTGATGATCGTGCTCGGCCTCAGCTGCCTGCGGAAGGGCCACTGGGTCATGTTCATCGTCGGGATCTTCATCCCACTGTTCTGGATCATCGGCGCGATCATCCCGCCGCGCGCACAGACGGTCTAGGCGCGCTCGCGGGCGGCGGCGAGGATCTTCTCCGCCTCGGCGCGGTTGCCCCAGCCGCCCGTCTCCGTCCGCTTCGACGGCTCGAGGTCCTTGTAGCGCTGGAAGAAATGCTCGATCTCGTCCCTCAGCTCGGCGGCGACGTCGTGGATGTCGTGGATGCGGTCGAACGCCGGGTCGCCGAGCGGCTCGCAGAGCAGCTTCTCGTCGGGGCCCTTCTCGTCGGCCATGTGGAAGACGCCGATCGTGCGCACCCGGATCCGGCAGCCGGGAAAGGTCGGGTCGGACACGAGTACGAGCGCGTCGAGCGGGTCGCCGTCCTCGGCGAGAGTCCCCTCGACGTAGCCGTAGTCGGCGGGGTAGGTCATGGCCGTGAAGAGCCGCCGGTCGAGCACGAGGCCGCCGAGCTCATCGTCCCACTCGTACTTGTTCCGCGAGCCCGCCGGGATCTCGACGAAGACGACCGCCTCGCCGCTCATGCACGCGCCGCGGCCGAAACGAGCGCCTGCTCGAGATCATCCACGAGATCCCCGGCCGACTCGATCCCGACCGAGAGGCGAATGAGGTTCGGCGGCGCCGCGAACGGCGCGTCGGCCGTCGCGGCGTGCGTCATGCGGGCGGGCACCTCGATCAGGCTCTCGACTCCGCCGAGCGACTCCGCGAGCTGGAAGAGCCGGGTGCCCGCCGCGATCGCCGCCGCCTCCTCCGGCGACTCCGCGAGGAACGAGACCATGCCGCCGAAGTCGCGCATCTGCCGCGCCGCGATCGCGTGGCCGGGGTGCGTCGGCAGCCCGGGGTAGAAGACCTGCGAGACGCGCGGATGCCGGTCGAGCACGGCGGCGACCTCCATCGCGTTCAGGCAGTGCTGGCGCATCCGTACCGCGAGCGTCTTGATCCCGCGCAGCACGAGCCACGAGTCGAACGGCCCGGGCACCGCGCCGAGCGACTTCTGCAGGAAGCGCAGGCGCTCGGCCACGGTCGGATCGTTGGTCGCCGCGAACCCGCCGATGACGTCCGAGTGGCCGCCGAGGTACTTCGTCGTCGAGTGGACGACGACGTCGGCGCCCAGTTCGAGCGGCCGCTGCAGGTACGGCGTCGCGAACGTGTTGTCGACGACGAGTAGCGCGCCCGCCGCGTGCGTGGCCTCGGCCGCGGCAGCGATGTCGACGACGTTGAGCATCGGGTTGGAGGGCGTCTCGATCCAGACCATTCGCGTCGAGTCGTCGACATGCTCGGCGAGGTTCGGGAACTCTTCCGCCGGCAGGTAGTGGAAGCGGTAGCCCTTCGGCTCGTAGACCTGCGAGGTCATTCGGTAGACGCCGCCGTAGACGTCGGCGATGAGGACGACGCGGTCGCCGGGGCTGAGAAGGTGCATGAGCGTGGTCGTCGCGCCGAGCCCGGAGGAGTACGCAATCCCGTGCTCGGCCGACTCGAGCGAGGCGAGCGCCGTCTCGAGCGCATGCCGGGTCGGGTTCGCGACGCGCGAGTAGTCGTAGCCCTTGTGCTCGCCGACCGCGTCCTGGACGTAGGTGGACGTCTGATAGATCGGCGTGATGATCGCACCGGTCGCGGGGTCTGGCTCCTGGCCCTCGTGGATGGCGCGGGTCTCGAAGTCCATCAGGTCGATGCTAACCAGCTCTCCAGTTCCTCCAGAGGCTCCGTCAGGTCGAGCTTCTTCTCGCCGGGCTCCCACCAGACGCCCTTGACGTCCAGCTTCCGGGTCTTCCGGTCGAAGGCGGGCTCGATGCGGCCGACGAGCCGGTCGCCGTGGAGGATCGGAAGGACGTAATAGCCGTACTCGCGCTTCGCGGCCGGGACGTACATCTCCAGCCGGTAGAAGAAGTCCCAGAGAGCCTCGGTGCGGGCGCGGTCGTGGACGAGGCGGTCGAACGGCGAGAGGAACGTCGTGCGGGCGGACACCGGGCCGTCCTCGGCCTCCGGATGCGCGACCAGCCGGCCGCGCTGCAGCCGCACGCCGAGCGCGCGGAAGCGCTTCTCGTCGTAGAGCTTTCGCGCCTTCGGGAGCGGGAGTGTCTCGGTCTCCGGGTACCACCGCTCGGCGAGATCCCAGACGCGCTGCTTGCCGCGCCGCCCCACGACCGCGACCTCGCCGCGGGCGGCCAGGAGCTCGAGCATGAGCCCCATCTGGCGCTGGCCCCACCAACGGTGATCCTCGCGCCGGTGGCTGGGGGCGTCCGCGATCTCGCGCGAGAGGAGCGGCCCGCGCTCGCGCAGCTCCTTCAGGACGTGGCGGCGGTAACCCGCGCGTGCTTTCGTCCAGTCGATGACCCGCCGGTCGATCGGCCGGTCGCGCCGTCGCATGAACGCCCTGAGGATCGGCAGGTCCTCGATCGGGTAGAGGAACGCGCGCCACTCGACGAGCTTCCGCTCGTCCCAGAGCAGCCGGTCGAGCTCGGCGGTGTCCCACGAGCCGAGGCGGCTCCAGAGGACGAGGTGCTGCGGCGGCGCGACGCTCGAGATCGGGTCGAGCTGGAGGAAGCCGAGCCGGCGCACGGTCTCGAGGACGCCGCCGGCGGTCCCGTCGAGCGCCTGCGCACGGACGGCGATCCGCCGCGCCTCCTCGACCGGCACCTCACGCATGCCGCACCTCCGCGAGCCCGAGCACACGCGCGAGCCGGGCCGCCGCCCGCTCGAGCTTCGCGTCGACGTTCCCGCGGACGCGCGGCTCCGGATGGAAGCGCCGCACGTGCAGCACGCCTTCCGCGCGGTCGGCCTTGAGGTCGGCGCGGCCCACGATCCGGTCCCCCGCGAGCAGCGGCAGCACGTAGTAGCCGTACATCCGCTCATGCTCTCGCTTGTAGACCTCGATCGTGTGCTGGAAGTCGAAGAGCCGCTCGAGGAGGGGCCGGTCCCAGACCAGGTTGTCGAAAGGGCAGAGGAGGACGGGCGGCGCGGCGTCGCCGTCCAGCTCGGCCTCGGCGTCGACGTAGAACGGCGGCCCGCCGTCGTCGGCATCCACCCCGCGCAACAGGCCTTCCTCCACGAGCGCGAGCACATGGTGGTGAAGGCGTGCGCGTCCGCCCTTGAGGCGCCAGTGCTCGCGGACGGCCGGTTCGGTCAGCGCGCCGCGGGCCCGGACCGCCAGCAGCGCGAGAGTGCGCAGTGTCTCGTCCTCGTCCGGGATCGGCGCATCGAGCAGCGCGCGCGGGATCACGCGCTCGGCGAGGTCGTAGCGCCGCTGGAACGACTGCCGCTCGGCGACGACGAGTACTCCCTTGTCCCACAGCGCCTCGAGCACCGCCTTCGCGGGCTTCCAATTCCACATGCTGCTGCCGTCGCCGGCGCCCTCGAAGTCGCGCGATCCGAGCGGGCCTTCGGCGCGGATCCGCTCCAGCACCGGCTCGACGAGGTCGCCGTGGCGGAGCATTGCCTGTTCATGGAAGCGCCAGTGCGCGCCGCCTTCCATCGTGCGCCGGCAGTGCGGCCAGAGCTCGATGGGGAGGAGGCAGGCCTCGTGCGCCCAGTACTCGAAGACGCGGCCCGACCCGAGGAGGCCTTGCAGCTCGGTCTCGTCGTAGGCGCCGATGCGGCTCGACAGCGTGAGCCGGTGGGCGCGGTCTACCGCCGTGATCGAGTCGAGCTGCACCGCGCTCAGCCGGCGGATCGTCTCTTCCACCTCGCCGGGCAGCGCACGGCGGAAGCGTGGGGTGTACCCCTGCTTCGACACGGCGAGCCGCCGGATCGCGGCGAGGCTGACGGTGGTGGTCGCCATGGCCTCTACCTAGCAGGTAGCTGCAACGCCTCGCCGCCCGAGTCGATAGCCTCACGCCCGTGCCGCGCCCGAGACGCCGGAATCCGTGGACCTCGACCGGCGAGGTCTTCATCTGGGTGCTCTTCGCGGCGCTCCTCTTCC
>JAICLM010000079.1 GCA_025927435.1 Thermoleophilia bacterium
ACGTCGCGCAGCTGGTCGGTGAAGTTCATGAGGACATAGGGGAGCACGGACTTCGAGACCGAGCTGCAGTAGGCGCCTCCGACTTTGCCGGGCCTGGGCTCGGCGTCGACGTGCCCGCGGTCCAGACAGGTGCGGAAGATCTCGCCGAGTCTCGGGTGGAAGTCGCGCAGGGAGTCGTCGACCATGGCCACGGCCTCGGTCCACTCCACCCGGCGGTCGCTACCGACCGGCGCGTACTGATCGGCGAGCTGCAGCCGATCGAGGCCCAGCACCTCGGCCTTGCGGACGAACCAGCGGCGACCGAGCGGATAGTGCTCCTCGATCGCGCGCATCATGGTCTCGACCACCGCGCGCTCCAGCTCGTTCCGCTGATTCGTCGGCCACATCGAGTCCGGGATCCCGCGCAGGCGATCGACCGAGAGCCGGTCACCGACGAGGGCGTCGTAGCAGGCCGCCTGCACGTCGGCCACCCCGTCGAGCGCCTCGTAGAGAACCTCGAGCGCCGCTAGCCGCAGGTCGCGGTCGCGATGGTGGATGTAGGAGAGCAGGCGGTCGATCGTGTGCGGCTCGGGACCGTCGCCGCCGTCGAACTCGACGGTCAGGGTCGCGAGCTCCCGGCCGTGCAGCGACTCCCAGGCCGAGATCGCGGAGCGGCGCGCGTTCAGCGCCTGTTCCTCCCCCTCGGAAAGGACGTACGGCTTCTCCTCCCGCGCCACCTGCAGCCTGTGGCGGTATGGCTCGAGCTCCGCGGCCTCGAGGAGCGCGTTCGCCTCGGCATCCTCGAGCGCGAGCCACTCGAGCTCGACGAAGAGGAGGAGGCTCTCGAGATCGGCGGCCCGGTCGCGGGCGAGCGTCGCGAGGTCGCTCGTCTCGCCGTCCATCGCGTCGGTGTGCTCGCGGGCCGTGGCGTAGAAGTGGACGCGGGAGATGTCCTGCGTGAGCTCGTCGAGCTCGTCGAGCAGCTCCCGCAGTCCCTGGGCTCCCGCCGAGCCGACCTTGCCTCGCCGCCGTTCGGCGAAGTCGCTCGCGCGGGCCAGCAAATCGTCCCAGTCACGGCGCGCGTGCTCGGCGTCCGGCTCGAGATCGCTCAGATCCCAACGGATCCCGGAGGCGCTGAGAGAGCTGACTGACACGGCCCGAGAGCGTATCTGGCCCTCCATCGTGATGCCATACTGGACCGGAGTGTCCCGTCGGCTGCACTGGACCATCCTGGGGCTCGCGCTCACCGTCGGCGTCGGCATCGGCGCCCTGATCGCAATCGCCCGCTCGTCGACCACCGGGGCGACCCCGGTCGCGGTCACGGAGACACCCTCGCTCACGAATCCGAATCTCGACCCAGGCGTTGCGCTCAGTACGGTCGCTCCCGGCTTCACGCTGACCGACCAGTTCGGCAAGCGCGTCTCGCTGCGATCGCTACGCGGCAAGGTCGTCGTCGTCTCGTTCAACGACCCCGAGTGCACGACGATCTGCCCGCTCACGACGACCGCGCTCCTTCGCGCCAAGAAGCTTCTCGGGCCGGCGGCCTCCCGGGTCGAGCTGCTCGGGATCGGCGCCAACCCCGAGGCGACGGGCGTCGAGTCGGTCCGCGCCTACTCAGAGGCGCACGAGATGCTGCACAAGTGGCGTTTCCTGACCGGCTCGCTCCCCGAGCTGCGGCGGGTCTGGCGAGCGTACGGCATCGAGGCTGCGGTCATCGGCGGCTCGATCGACCACACGCCGGCGACCTACATCGTCGGTCCCGACGGCCGCGAGTCGCGGCTCTACCAGACGGCGATGGCGTACTCGAGCGTGAATGAGCTCGGCTACGAGATGGCGCGGAGCATCGCGGCGCTCCTGCCCGGACACCCAAGCGTGCGCGGGGTTTCGCTCCGCGCGCCGACACTTTACGGCCCGCACAGCCCGGTAGCGTTGCCGCGCGCGGGCGGCGGCACGGTCCGGCTCGGTCCGGGCTCGGGCGCGCACCTCGTTCTCTTCTTCGACACGTGGGAGACCCAGATCACCGACCTCGGCGCGCAGCTCGACGCGCTCAACCGGTACCAGGCCGTGGCCGGGAGGAAAGGCCTTCCGCCCCTCGTCGCGATCGACGAAGCCGGCGTCGAGGCCTCCCCCCACTCGCTACCGCGCTTTCTCCGGTCGCTGCCTTATCCGCTCTCATACCCGGTGGCCGTCGACCGGACGGGCGGGGTCGCCGACGGCTACGGCGTCGAGGACTCGCCCTGGCTCGAGCTCGTCTCGAGGAAGGGCCACATTCTCTTCCGCGAAGCGCTCGTGGAGGCGGGCTGGCCCACCCTGAAGCAGCTGCTCGCTCGCGTCCGTTCCGTGCAGGCGAAGTAAAGACTTTTCGGCCAACCTACGCCAACCTGTCGGAACCTCTCCTCCCGCCCCCGTTCGGGGGAGACGACCCTGGCCACGGTGTGCTGAACTCCCGGCCACGCCGAAAGCGAGCGGCCGCACTCTGCGACGGCCGCGCCCATCGACGGGAGTTCTCCAGTTTCCTTGCGGCCGATCCGCCTTCTCATATTGCTGCTTGCCCTGGCCCTCGCCCTGGTGCTGGCGCTCGTGCGCCCGCTCCAGGGAGACGCGAGCCGCGCCCCGAAGCGGCAGGGCGGGCCGGTCGTGAAGTTCGTCGCGAGGCCCGAGCCGAGGCGCCACCATGTAGGCCGCCCGGGCAGCGCAACGCCCGCGTTCGGTCTCCGCGTCGTCTCGTACGCGCGGCACTTCCTGGGGATCCCGTACAGCTGGGGCGGCTCGAGCCCGCGGACGGGGTTCGACTGCTCGGGGCTCGTCCGCTTCGTCTACGGGCACTTCGGCGTCAGGTTGCCGCACTCGAGCTGGGCGGATCTGGCCCACGGCCGCCGCATCTCGCGCCGCGCCCTCCAGCCGGGCGACCTCGTCTTCTTCTACGGCGCGGGTCACGTCGGCATCTACGTCGGCCGCGGACGGTTCATCGACGCACCGCACAGCGGCACGCGCGTCCGCATCTCGACGATGGGCGCGTACTCGGGCTACTACGCCGCGCGGCGCTTCAGCGCCGACTAGCGCATCTTTTCGGCCATGGCGGTGAGCAGCTTCCAGGCGATCGTCGAGTTGGTCTCGACGAGGGGCCGGAAGTCCCACGGCGTCATGCCGTAGCAGACCATGTCGGTGCGGGCGGTCAGCGTGGCCGTGCGCGGCGACTCGTTGATGAGCGCGATCTCGCCGAAGTACTCGCCGGGGCCGACCGAGCCTTTCGTCTCGCCGCCGACGTCCACGTCCGCCTCGCCCTCCTCGACGACGAAGAAGCCGACGCCGCCGGCCCCCTCCTGCGTCACCGTGTCGCCCGACTTGAAGCGCCGCTCGCGCATGCTGTTCGCGATCTGCTGCAGCTCCTTGTCGTCGAGGCCCGCAAAGAGCGGGACCCTCTTCAGGACTTCGATCGGTGCACCGGCCACGGCGCAGTTATACACAGCTGCGCTTCTCCGTGCGAGCACCCCTGCGGTCCAGCGAGGATAGGCGCGTGCGCGTCCATGTCGTCGGTTGCTCCCCGGCCTGGCCCAATCCGGGTGGTGCCCAGTCGGGGTATCTCGTCGAGGAGGAAGGCCGCCGGCTCCTGCTCGACTGCGGTCCGGGCGTGCTGCCGCGCCTGCGACGGCTCGAGCCGTGGCCGAGGCTGGACGCGATCGTCATCACCCACTTCCACCTCGACCACTGGGGTGACCTCGTGCCCTGGGCGTTCGGCGGCCTCTTCGGTGGGGGGCGCGAGGTGGAGCCGCCCGAGCTGTGGCTGCCACGTGGAGGCCGGGAGGTCATCCACGGGCTCGATCCCGTGCTCTACGCGAACGCGATCCTCGAGCTCTTCGACGTGCACGAGTACGAGGAGGAGACGCCGTTCACGGCCGCGGGTTTTGAGCTTGTCGCGTACCGCATGCTCCATTACGCGCTCGAGAGCTACGGGCTGCGCGTGAGAGACGGCGACCGGACGCTCGCCTACAGCGCGGACTCCGCGCCGTGCGATGGGCTGGTCGAGCTCGCGCGCGGCGCCGACCTCTTCCTCTGTGAGGCGACCCTGTCTCAGCCGGAGCCGGGCCTCAGGGGCCACCTCACGGCGTACGAGGCGCTCGACGCTCACACGTCCTCCGGCGCGCAGCGGCTCGTGATCATCCACCGGCCCGACGAGCTCCCGCTGCCGGACGGCGTCGAACGCGCCTACGACGGCCTAGAGCTCGACGTCTAGACGGAAGGCCCGCTCGCCGAGCAGGCCGTGGCCTTCGACCGACGGGTGGTCGCCGTCATCCGTCAGGCCCTCGCGCATGCGGCTCGGGTCGGCCGGATCCGCAAGCGTGTCGTGGAAGGGGAGCAGCGTCACGCCCGCGCTCGCCGCGAGCTCTCGAATCAGGCCGTTGAGTCGTCGGATGTCCGCCGCCGCTCGCTCGTCGCCGTTGTTCCACGGCAGCACGTCGGTGACCGCAAGCGCGAGGCCCGCGGCCCGGCCGCGCGCGAGCATCGCCTCGAGGTTTCGCGCGGCCTCCTCCACCGGGCGCCGCTGGACGACGTCGTTGATGCCGCCCTGGACGACGAGGACGTCGGCGCCGGGCAGGACGAGGTCGAGCCGACGCGCGATCTGATCCGTGCGCTCGCCGTACACAGCCGTCGTCCGGAACTCGAGCCGCGCTTCGGCCTGCCCTGCCCACCACTGCCACTGGCTCCGCTCGTCCGGGGACGCGATCCGCGCGCGAACTCCCGGGTCCGGATCCCACAACGGCGAGCCGGCCGAGATCGAATCGCCGGCGACGGCGACGAGCGCCATGCCTACTGCGTGCGCGGAACGAGCTCGACGCTGAGATCGCAGTCGAGCGCCTCGGCGATGCGGAGCAACGTGTCGATCCGCGGCGGCCGCCCGCCGCGCTCGAGGCGCGCGATCGCCGACTGCGTGGTGCCGCACAGCTCTGCGAGCTGGCGCTGCGAAAGCCCCATCGCAGTGCGCCGCTCGGAGACCCGGTCGGCGATCTGCGCGAAGAACCAGCCGCGATCTCCCGCGACGATCCGCTCGTGCAGCCGCTCGACCGGCCCCTTAGCCTCTGCGCGTGCCTTCGCCGCCATGTGCGGAAGAATAGCGACTCTGCTATGCCTGCACGGCGAGCTGCGCAGGGCGCACTGCGTCGCCCAGGCGGACGCGACCCGGGACCGCGACGTCGCAATAGACGCCGAACGGCAGGGGCTCCACCACGCCGTCGCGGCGGTACCCCGCCAGAGCCTTGAGGGTGTCGAGGTCGGAGACGGCCGTGTCGGGATCGCACGTCGTCACGACACAACGCCCGACGTCGCCGAGCGGGACGACGACCGCGTCGCCGATCGCGACCCGGTTGCCGAGCCAGGTGTCCTCCTCGTGCGGCTCGACCCCGTCGACCTCGAACAGCATTCGAAAGCGACGCCCATCGACCGGTTCCGTGGCCCCGGCCGCCGCGCCCAGGTGATCGAGCGAGCCGCGCGAGACGAGCGTCGCCCAGCCGCCGCGATCGCTGCCGCGATCCTGCGCGCCGCGCTCCGACCAGAGCAGCGTAAGGGGTTCGCCGGCGAAGTCGGAAAGCGCCTCCTGCCACGGCCCCGCCACGAGGCGGGAGGGATGCGGAGTGCGGTATAGCTCGGCCTCGAACGGCTCGCCGGGCTCCACCTCGCCTTCGACGACGGAGCCGTCGGGAAAGGTAAGCGCGAGCCGGCGCGAAACCTCGTCCCACGTTGGATGCACTCGCATCAGCCCGGGATGGCCCTTGCCGTTCACGAGCCGCCGGTCGCGGTCGACGAGCCAGAAGCGGCGGTCGCCCACGACGCCCGCGTGGGTGAGCTCGACCTCGTCGGGGTTGACGACGTGCAGCGCCTTCACGGGCGCGATGCAGATGCGGACGACGCGGCCTTCCATCCGCCAAAACTAGCTACTGAGGCGGCTCGCGCACCTCCACGACCTCGCCGCCGCGCCGCACACCGCTGCCGTCGAGCTCGACGATCCAGAAGTTCCGGCCGGTCACGTGCACGGCGACGTTGTAGACCGGGATGTCGCCGATGCAGCCCTGGAACGAGCCGGCATGGGCGTGTCCGTGCAGGACGAGGTCGCAGCCGCTCTCGGCGATCGGCGTGGCCAGACGTTCGCTCCCGAGGTACGTGTAGATCCCCGGCGGCTCCCCCTCCAGCGTGTCCACGACGGGGGAGTAGTGGAGCAGGACGACCCGGATGTCGCAGTGGACGATCGCCTGCAGGCCGCGCTCGATCGCGTCGGCCTCGGCGCTCGTCTCGGCGTAGACCTTGCGGAGCAGCGGCTCGCCGAAGTCGGGCAGCGCGGAGCCGGGGAAGCCGCCGACGAAGCCCTTCGTTCCGACCACTCCGACCTCGAGGCCGTCCACCTCGCAGGTCGCGCACTCGCGGTCGAGCAGCCGGATGCCCGCCCCGGCGAGCACCTCCCCGAGCTCGTCCGTGCGACCCGCGTGGTGGTCGTGGTTGCCGAGGACGGCGAAGATCGGCACGTCGAGATTGCGGCACGAGTCGGCTATCACCTCGGCCTGCTCGGGCTCGCCGCTCGTCGTCAGGTCGCCGGCGAGGAGGATGACGTCGGCCTCGCCCTCGAGGTCGGCGAACGCCCGCTCGACGCGGTCGGCGCTCACCTCCGAGGCGTGGATGTCGGCTGCGGCCGCGATCCTGACCACGGCCTCATGTTGCGCGATTGGACAAACCGGAAACGACCCCGCGATGCCGGAGCCGACGTTCGAGGAGCTGCTCGACGCGATGAAGGCGGGCGCGGGAGCTCTGCAGCGCCACGAGATCCCGTTCGTCCTGGGGGGTGGCCTGGCCGCCTGGGCGCGCGGTGGCCCCAAGAGCCAGCACGACGTCGACTTCATGATCCGGCCCGAAGACGCGGACGCGGCGCTCGACGCGATGGAGGAAGCCGGGCTCCGGACCGAGCGTCCTCCCGAAGGCTGGCTGTACAAGGCGTGGCACGAGAACGGTGCCCTCGTCGATCTCATCTTCGCGCCCTCCGGCGGGCCGATCACCGACGAGACGATCGAGCGCGCGCCGCTGCTCGAGGTTGCGGCGTTGCGCGTGCACGTCTTCACGCTCGAGGACGTGATGACCACGAAGCTCCTGGCCCTGACCGAGCAGGAGCCCGACTTCGCGCAGGTGCTGAGCTACGCGCGGGCGCTACGCGAGCAGATCCACTGGGACGAGGTTCGCTCTCGCAGCGAGGCGTCGCCGTTCGCCCGCGCCTTCTTCACGCTCGTCGAGGGGCTCGGCATCGTCGAACCGCCGACGTGACATCTGGCTGAGCGGCGCCGTATCTTCCGCGACGGTGAAGGCCCTGACCGGTGCGGCTCTGCTCGTGGCGACCACGCTCGCTGCTTCTGCTTGCGGTGGCGGTTACCAGGCGAGCGCGTCTCACGACCCTGGCCGGGCACGTGGATCGGTCGTCTCCGCCGACACCGTCGGTTCGACCGGCCTCATCCTCGACGGGCGGGTGCGCTGCACCGCCGCCGTCTCCAGGTCGGTGGAGGCAGGCAGCTCGCTGGGGCTCACGTTCACCGTTCGCAACGTCTCCGACCGAACCGTCGAGGTTCCCTCCGAGTACTGGTTCGTGGTGAGGGCTGCGGACGGCACGACCTACGACACGAGGGTGCCCCTCAGGAACGAGATCGGCCCGGCCATCCTCCCCACCCCGATCCCACCAGGAGCGACGAAAACCGTGCCCGCGGGGAGATACCTCGCCGTTCGCTGGCGGGGGCCGCTCCGGATCACGCCGGGCTGTGTGCAGACGGCGCTCCCGGCCCTACGCGTAGGAGTCGAGTCGCCCGGGCCGCCGCCCGACGACGCTACGGCTCTCGCCGATGTGGTCGCCGCCGCCGGCCACTTACTCGATCGTTGCCGCCCGGAGGAAGCGGGAGTCGCGGTTCAGGGTCAGATCTATCCGCCGACCGGAGACGCTCCGCCGATGTCGGCCACGTGCTCGATCAGCCTGCAACCCGAGGGACAGTTCCTCGTGGCTCAAGCCGTCATCGTCAGCCCGCCCGACGTGCGCCACGTAAAGATCAGCCAACCGTATGAGGAGCTTTCCGTGAACCACCCTCCGACGTTCGAAGCGGTCGCCTGGGAGTTCGTCGTGACCAGGGAGGGCGCCACCTCGGTGGCCGCCGCCGAGGCGGATGCCACCAGGGCCGCCGATCACATGGCACCCGACTGGAGCTGGACCGGCTCGGAATGGCAAGGGCCCGGCGGGTCGCGTTGTGGCGGTTCGGGTGGGAGCTGGGGCGGCTGGGGAGGTCCCACGGTCGAGTTCGTCTCCGTCTGCCCGGCGTGAACGGTCGAGCTAGAAGAAGAAGCTCGACCAGGCGGCCCACCAGTCGTCGCCCCGAACGACGATGCTGACCGGGCCGGTCACCTCGACGTCCTTGCGGTTCGCGTACTCCTGCAGACGGTCGGGTGTGGTGAACTCGATCGCGATCTCGCAGGGCCGGCCGGGGTCGTAGGGCGCGACTGCCGAGAGATCGGACAGCGCCTCGCGCGCGCCTTCCTCGATCAGCTCGCGCGCCCGGTGCGGGGTCTGCATCCGCGCGCTGAAGCGGCCGAGCCCCTCCTTCACCTCGACCGTCGTCAAGCCGTCGCCGAGCAGTTCCTTTCCCT
>JAICLM010000165.1 GCA_025927435.1 Thermoleophilia bacterium
GCGCTCGGGACTGCTCTGCAAAGGCTCGTTCATCTCGAATGCCTCCCCCCTTTACTGGTAGAGGCATACGGCGGGCCGATCCTTTCTCCCGGCCCTACGGGATCGGCACGGTGACGGTCGTGATCGGCGTCGTCACGGTCGCTGTCGTGACCGTGGGAACGGTCACGGTCACGGTCGTGACCGGTGTGCTGACGGCGACCGTCGTGGGCGTCGTCGGAATCGTCAGCGCCGGCAGATGAACGGTCGGCACCTGGAGCGTCGTGCGCGACGCCGAGGTCGTCACTTCGGCCGTCGACGAGAGGGCCGGTGCAGAGGTCGCGGCTTCGTTCGACCGTCGCGTCGCAGCATGAGCCGCGGCTGCTTTCGGGCCCTTCGCCGTCCTGCGGTGGTGACGAGCCGAGTCGAGCGCGAGGACAGTGCGAGGCGCCCGCGCCCGCGTCACCATCGCCGCGGCGGCCTTCTTGGTGTCGACCGGAGCGACCGCCCGCGCCGCGACGATCCCCGTGGTCGCGAGACCGGCGGCGACCACGACTGTCGCCGCGCCCTTCGCAACCGCCGCCTGCGGCATGCCGAGCCGCTTCCCCCAGCGCCACAACCCGATCCCGACCGTGGTGACAGCGAGTGTCTGGCGGAGCCGCCGCCGGCCGCGGTGGAGCAGCATGGTCACGGCGTTGACCGACGTGCCCATCTGCTCCGCCGTCTCGCCGTACGAGAGGCCGAGCACGTCCCGGTACACCACGGCGGCGCGTTGCTCTCTCGGCAAGCTCTCGAGTGCCGCATTGATCTCGGGGATCCCCGACGCCTCCTGCACGGCGTACTCCTCGAGCGGTTCCGCGCTCAAGCGGCGTCGTCGGAGACGGCGACCGGCGTTGAGCGCGATCGCCGCGAGCCACGCGCGCGGGTTGCGGGGGATCGTGCCGCGCTCGAGTGCGCGCTGCGCATCGAGGAAGGCCGTCTGCACGACGTCCTCGGCGTCGTGATGGTCGCGCAGCTCGCGCTCGACGAGTCGCACGAGCCCGGCGCGATGCTCTCGATACAGGCGCTCGATCTCGCTCGGCACGGTCTAGTCGTTCCCGCACACCGAGGGGAGCGAAACGGAGGAGGTCCCGTGGTCACCTCTACACGGCTGACCGGCGCCGCTTAGAATCGGCCCCCGGATCGTTGGCCCCAGTCCTCGATCCGCAGCGGTAACCGCACTCGATCAGGGGGAGGTCACCCAAATGAGCAGCCGATTCCGGCGTTTGCTCGTTCTCACGGCGGTACTCGCCCTCGCGCTCGGGGCATCCGGCGCGACGGCGTCGCGCGGTCTCGTAGGCAATCTCACGAACACGAAGGTCGCCGGGATCAACGTCGACCAGACGACGATTCCGCAGCTCGAGGCGTTGATGAATTCCCACCGGATCAACGCCGTCAAGCTGACGAACTTCTATCTGCGGCGCATCCGTCAGTCCAACGCGGTGCTGCACGCGGTGATCACGGTCAGCCCGACGGCTCACGCCGACGCACGCGCCGCCGATCGGGCGCGGCGCAGCGGCGACCACCGTCCGCTGCTCGGGATCCCGATCATCGTCAAGGACAACATCGACACCACCGGTATGCCGACGACGGCCGGCTCCTGGGCTCTCGCCGGGAGCACACCTCCCGACGCGTTCATCGTCCAGCGCCTGAAGGCCGCCGGCGCGATCATCATCGGCAAGGCCAACCTGTCCGAGTGGGCCAACTTCCGCTCCGCCCCCTCGTCGAGCGGCTGGAGCGGAATCGGCGGCCAGACGAGCATGCCGTACGTGCTCGACCGCAACCCCTGCGGCTCGAGCTCCGGATCCGGCGTCAGCGCCGCCGCCGACCTCGCGGTCGCAGCGGTCGGCACGGAGACGGACGGTTCGGTCGTCTGCCCGTCCGGCACCAACGACGACGTCGGGATCAAGCCGACGCTCGGGCTGTGGAGTCGCGCGGGCGTCGTCCCGATCAGCTCCAACCAGGACACCGCAGGCCCGATTGCCCGCAACGTGACCGACGCTGCCGTCCTGCTGGGCGCAGCGACCGGTGTCGACCCGAACGACGACGCGACGAGTGCTCAGACCGGCCACGCTTTCAGCGACTACACGCAGTTCCTCCACAGCAACGCCCTGCAGGGCGCTCGCATCGGCGTCTGGCGGGCCGGCACCTACGATCCGCTGCTCGTCGGGCCGGTCGTCGAGCCGATCCTCGCGAACGTGAAGTCGGCGCTCCAGGCTCAGGGCGCGACCGTGGTCGATCCGACAGACATCGACCTGTCGGCGACGGCGAACGAGCTCTCGGCGCTCCTGTGCGAGTTCAAGTCCGACATCGGGACGTACCTCCAGACCTACGTGCACGGAACGAACCCCGTGTCGCACGCGCCCTACCCGCAGACGCTCGCGGACCTGATCGCCTTCGACCAGGCCCACCCGAACCTGGAGGGGCCCTGGAACGACCTGATCTTCGAGCTGGCGGATGCGACGAACGGCCGCGACAGTGCGTGCGACGACCTGCGTGCGGCGACGACGCCGCCCGTGCAGGCGGCGATCAATTCGCTCATGGCCGCCAACCACCTCGACGCGATCATCGCCCTGACGAACGGTCCGGCGTGGCCCAACAACGCCGACCCGAACGAGGGCGACCTCAACGGTCACTTCGAGCTGTTCGTGGGCTCGTCGGGGGCGGCCGCAGTGGCCGGGTACCCCGACATCACGGTCCCGGCCGGCCACGATCAGGGACTACCGCTCGGGATCACGTTCATCGGTGGCCAGTGGGCCGAGCCGAAGCTGATCGGATACGCGTACGACTACGAGCAGGCCACGCACATCCGTGTCCCGCCGCAGTTCATCCCCACGATCGGCGACGCGCTCTTCCCGGGAGTCCCGAACCCCTAGCTCGGTAGACGAGCCGCCGTCTCGGACGTCTCGCGCGAAGCCCGGCTCACCGGCCGGGCTTCGCGCTTTCGCCACGCTTTAGGTCCGACCCCTTGTCGGAATCGCGCTGAGCTTCTAAGGTCAGCACAACGTCGTCACGGATCGGAGGCCCGGTGGCCGAACGGATCCAGCAGCTGAGCGACGTCGGGCCGGTGCGGCACGTTCCGGCGCAAACGAGGACCCCTGCGCGAGCCCCGAGCTTCAGCGAGCTCGTCCATGCTCACCATGCCTGGTGGCGGGGCCGGCAGGGTGGTGCGCCCGACCGCGCGGCCGAGGCCGAATACGACTCGCTGCATGCCGCGTTCGAGGCGAAGCACGGCGAGATCGTCCGGGCCTACTGGTGCTCGGACATCCCGAGCGCGGTCGCACTGACCGAGAAGAAGCGGCTCAGAGGTCGCGTGGCGTCCAGGTTCGGCTTTTATCGTGAGAGCGACTGGGCGACGAAGAACGCTCCGGATGTCGCGGCCGAGCTGCACCGCTGCGACGCGCTCGCGGTGCGGGCGAAGGCGGTGTTGTCCGGGGTGCGGCAGCGGATTTGCCTCGAGCTCGCCGTCTCCTGCGCGGCCAACCTGCTCAGCCTGGTCGACAAGCGGGCCCGGGCGGGCGATGAAGACAGCACCGCAGAGGCACTCGACCGCGAGCGCGCGGCGATCGCCAAGGTCGAGGCCTACTACTGCGAGGCCGCAAACGGTCAGGCACAACTCGTCTACTTCGGCGGCATCGCGGCCGTGACCCTCCTCATCGCCGCCGTCGCCACCGTCTGGCTCTCGATCAGCTGGGCCGCTCCGGTCGCGGCCCTCGTGGCGGGCGCCCTCGGCGCCGTCGTGAGCGTGATCCAGCGGATCAACAGCGGCGTGTTCGAGCTCGAGTACGACGTCGGCGGCCCGTACACGTTCTTCCTCGGCGGCCTGCGGCCCGTGCTCGGAGGCCTCTTCGCGATGGCGATCACGTTTGCCATCAGCGGCGGGCTGTTGCACATGCCGGTCGACGCACCCGAGCACTCGCCCACCCGGCGGTTCGCGCTGCTCGTGCTCGCCTTCCTCGCCGGGTTCAGTGAGCGGTGGGCGCAGGACACCCTCACCGCGATCGTGCCGGCCTCGCACGCCCCCACGCATCCGGGCCGAGCGACTGCCCCGCCTCCCGGGGCGACCCCTCAGAAAGGAGCAGGTCATGAGTGACACCACGCTCGCTGTGGTGAGCGACGCCCCGACGGGCCTCGCCGTCAGGACGCAGAAGCGGTACGGCTGGAGGCCGGACCACCCCGACATGCGCGACTACCTGGCGGCGGTCGAGCCGCTGAAAACCCTGCCGCGCGAGGTGAGCCTCCGCGACCAGATGCCGCCGGTCTACGACCAGGGCCAGCTCGGCTCGTGCACCGCGAACAGCATCGGCGCAATCCTCCAGTTCAACGAGCTCAAGCAGGGCCAGAAGGACGCCGCGACGCCCTCCCGCCTCTTCATCTACTACAACGAGCGGGTGATGGAGGGGACCGTCGACCAGGACTCCGGCGCGGAGATCCGCGACGGGATCAAGTCGGTCGCACAGCTCGGCGCGCCGCCCGAGACGGACTGGCCGTACGAGATCAACGACTTCGCGACGAAGCCGCCGGTGCCGGCCTACGAGGACGGGCTCAAGCATCAGGCGATCCGCTACGCACGGGTGCCGCAGACGCAGATGGGGATCCAGAACGTGCTCGCCTCCGGGTATCCGATCTCGTTCGGGTTCACCGTGTACGAGTCGTTCGAGAAGGATGTCGGCTCGGACGGGATCGTCCCCATGCCGCAGCCGAACGAGCCGGTGATCGGCGGCCACGCCGTCGTCGCCATCGGCTACAAGCCGATCGGCCGGCAGCTGTACTTCGAGTGCCGGAACTCCTGGGGCGCCGACTGGGCCGATCAGGGCTACTTCTGGATGCCGGCGGCCTACGTCACGAGTAGCAACCTCGCGCAGGACTTCTGGGTCATCGAACAGGTCGAGTAAGGGGGTTCGAGTCGTGGCAGTAGACGAGAGGCACCGAGCCGACGGGGTCTTCGAGGGCGGCGGCGTGAAGGGCATCGCCTTCGCCGGCGCGATCGCCGCGGCCGAACGGGACGCGGGCGTGCAGGAGTGGGTCAACGTCGCCGGCACCTCGGCGGGCTCGATCGTCGCCGCGCTGCTCGTGGCCGGTTACGACGCCACGGGCATCCAGAGGCTCCTCGCGGGTGCGAA
>JAICLM010000144.1 GCA_025927435.1 Thermoleophilia bacterium
CCCTTACGAGCGAGTCGACGAGGAGCTGCAGGCCGAGAGCGAGCGCGAACGCCTTGTGCGCCTGCTCGCCGCCGAAGGGGACGAGCTCGTCCTCCCGCCGCAGTCCCGCGACGACGTCGCCCCAGGTGATCGCTCCCATCGACACGTCGGCGACGACCGGGTCGCCGCCGCTGCTGGGGATTCCGATCGCCAGCGGGTTCGTGCCGGCGAGCTTCGCGCCACCGTCCGGATGGGCCAGCCGCCGTGGCGAGGTCGCCGTCAGGACGCCCACCAGACCGCTCTCGGCGAGCCGCCGCACGTGGTGGCCGAGCATCCCGGTCGGGAACGTCCGCTCGCAGACGACGAGGCGCGCGGGCGCGGGCGGATGCTCGAGCTGCGCCCGCACCACCCGTCCGAGCACGAGGTAGCCGATCGCGCCGCGACCGTGCCAGCGTTGGAAGCCGTCACCCTCCTCGAGCAGCGCCGGCTCGGCCGAGGGGTCGTACCCCTCGAGCCCCTCGAGCCACGGGATCCGTGCGTGACCGTGTCCCTGCTTGCCGCGCTGCTCGGCGCCGTCGAAGTGCGCCCACAGCTCCTGCGCATCGGCTTCGCCGAAGCCAAGCGCGCGCAGCCGGGCCAGACCCTCGTCAGCGTCCACGAGACCTCGTGGCGATGAGGCTCGCGACGCCGGCAGCACCCGCAGCGACGAGCGCAGGCGAGATACGCCGGCGCGCCGCATGCGGATAGGCGCGCCCGCTGAACTCGAGCACCGGCCAGCCGCGATCCCTCGCGACCCGCCGCAACGGGCGGTCCGGATTGACCGCCACCGGATGGCCGACGACCTCCAGGAACGGAAGGTCGGTGTGGCTGTCGGAGTACGCAGTGCAGGTAGCGAGGTCGAAGCCCTTCTCCTCCGCAACCGCACGCACGCAGTCCGCCTTGGCCCCGGCATGCAGCGCCCTCGATGCGCGACCGGTGTAGCGGCCGTCCTGTACTTCGCAGATCGTGCCGAGTGCGCCGTCGAAGCCGAGATCGTCGGCGATTGTCTCCACTATCTCCTGCAACGTGGCCGACACGACGTAGACGCGCTCGCCCCGCTCGCGGTGGCGCTCGACGAGTCCCAGCGGCTCGGCGTAGACGAGCGGACGGAGCACCGGCTCCATCGCGGCGGCGACGAGCTCGCGCAGCTCTTCGGGCCGATAGCCGGCGAGGATCCGAAGCCCGTCCTCCGCTCCCCGGCGCACCGCCTCGTGGCTCGCGCCGCGCGCTACGAAGAGCAGCTGCCAGGCCGCCGCCTGCAGGAGCTGGCGGCGCGAGATCAGGCCACGCTCGCGGAACGAGCCGGCGAGCGCCAGGGCCGAGGACCGGCGCAGGAGCGTCCGGTCGAGGTCGAAGAAGGCAGCGGCAGGCACCGCGTCACGGCGTGAGGCCCGCGGCGGTCATCGCCGCCTCGCGCCGCGGGTAATCCTGGATCCGCACGATCTTCCCGTTCCGGACCTCGACGATCTGGAACAGCCGCGGGATGAACCCCTTGGCGCCGAGCCGCTCGAGCCGCTTCCCCTTCATCTGGATCACGACCCGATCGCCGAGCTCGATCGTCTGGCCCGGCCGCAGCTTGTTGGCGCCTCCCGCCCGCCACATCAGCGTCTTGAGGACGGCTTCGCCGTCGCGGCAGGGATTCCAGGTGCCCTCGCTCGCCGGATGCCACGTCGCGTCCTCCGCGATCAGCGGCTCGAGCTGACGGCGATCCCCGCGGCGCGCGTGGCCGTAGGCCAGCTTCACCGTCTCCAGCGTCGTGCTCATCCCACGAGCGGCAGGGACTTGACGATCCCCGGCCCCGGGGCGCGGCGCAGCGCCTCGATCTCCTGTGCGATCGCGACGATCGCCTGGGCGGACTCCGAGTCCGGCTGAGCCGAGACAACAGGCGCGCCCGCGTCCCCCTGCTCCCGCAGTGCGGGATCGAGCGGCACCGTGCCGAGCAGCGGCACGCCGAGCTCAGCGGCGAGCTCCTCACCGCCGCCGCTCCCGAAGACGTCGCCGGACATGTTCTCGACCACGCCCAGGAGGCGCATGTTCGTCTTCTGCGCCATCGCGGCGGCGCGCGCCGCGACGTCCTGCGCGAGCTTCTGGGGCGTCGTCACGACGACGACCTCGGCGCGCGGCAGCAGCTGGCCGAGCGAGATGGAGACGTCGCCCGTGCCCGGGGGCATGTCGACGACGAGCACGTCGATCTCCCCCCAGTGGACGTCGGTCAGGAACTGCTCGAGGGCGCGGTGGAGCATCGGCCCTCGCCACATCACGGGCTCGCTGCTGGTCTCGAGGAAGAAGCCGATCGACATCAGCTTCAGGTCGTCCTTCACCGGCGGGACGATCAGCTCGTCCACCGCGACCGGCCGCTGCCGGATGCCGAGGATGTGCGGGATCGAGTGGCCGTAAATGTCGGCGTCGAGCACCCCGACGCGCTGGCCGTCCTGCGAGAGAGCGACCGCGAGGTTCGCGGCGAGCGACGACTTCCCGACACCGCCCTTGCCGCTGGCGACCGCGAGCACGCGGCAGTCGTGCGGCAGCCGGATCACACCCTCCCGCTCGGGCGCGCCACCGCGCAGCTTCTGCGTCAGCGCCTGCCGCTCCTCCGGCGTCATCACGTCGAACGACAACTCGACCCCCGTCACACCGGCGACGCCTGCAAGTGCCTGCTCCACCTGCTGCTCGAACGAGTCGCGCAGCGGGCAGCCCGCGACCGTGAGGACGATCGTGAATGCGACCACACCGTCGTGGATCTCGACGTCGCGCACCATGTCGAGCTCGGTGACCGGACGCCGGAGCTCCGGATCGATCACCTGCTCGAGCGCTTTCAGAACCTCGTCGCGATTGACCTCCACGCGCCGAGCGTAGCTCCTACGTGCCCGGCTCAGGTGCCTCGTACCGGCCGCGTCCGGTGCGCCCGGATCCGTCCGGTCGCCACGGCCTCGTCGAGCGCACGGCGCAACCGGCCCGGATCGCCCTCGGCTGCCGGGTCTTCGGTCACCGCTTCCGCTTCCGGGCCGAGGGCGCGACGATGACCTGGGCCTGCGAGCGCGGTTGCGGCGCCGGCGGCGCGAAGGAGTACCCGACTGCGGAGGAGGCCGCCCGCTACGCCAGGGCCTTCGACAGGGAGGACCGCTCGGAGGTCGGCCGGCGCGCTCCGCTGCTCGGCATGTTCCCGCTGCGGCTGTGGTGGACTTTGCGTCGCCGGGAGGAGCGCGCGCGCGCACGGCGAAGCGCTCGCCCGTGACTTCGGAATCCGGAAGCTGGCCGCTACTCGACGAGCGCCGTCCGTTCGCCACGCCGGGCTACGAGCGGCGCCGCAGCCGCAAGCTGCCGCGCTCGGCGTGGTTGCTCACGGCTCTCGCCTTCCTCTGCGGCGGCCTCGTCAGCGCGGCCGCGTTCTCGATCGGCTGGCGCCACCAGGCGCAGCGCGACACAGCCGCGCGAACCGCACTCGCGGCCGCTACCGCGCGCACGCACCGGCTCGAGCGGAGGATCGGCGCGTTGCGGGCCTCGCTGGCGAGTGCGCGTGCCGCGGCAGCGTCGGCCGCCGCGACCGAGAGGGCCCTCGTTCGTGCCGGCACCCGGGTCAGGGCCGACGCCGGCGCCACGAACGGCAGCGCCACCGCGATCTCCTCCGGGGCCGGCTCGCTCAGCACCGTCGCCTCCCGGATCGGGAACGAGCTGAAGACCCTCGACACGTACCTGACGACGACGCCGCCGGACCAGCTCGATTCCGGCTACATCGCGAGCCAGGCGGCGTACGTCGGCCGACAGCTGACACGGCTGCAGAGCGACGCCGGGGCCCTCGGCAGCTCGGTCGAGAGGTTCGAGGCGGGGATCCGCACCCTCAGGGCAGATGCGTTCGCGCTGACAACCCGCTGAATCCTCACACAGTCCTTGCCTTTTTCGGGCACGCTTTGTCACCTATGAGCGGAATCGTGGGGCGCTCGATCAGGATCCTCGTACTCGCCTCCCTGGCGGCCGCCGTCACGGCAGCGAGCGGCGCCGCCGCGCGCCCGGCTCGGACACCGATCCTCGGCGTCGTCCCGCACTCACCACACCTGGCGGTGGCGCCGCACATGCGGTCGAAGGCGATCCACCCCGCGGGCCCGACGACGCTCACGTTCGATGCGAGCTACCAGACCGTGATCGACCGCTACTTCGCAGACGTCGCCCATGACAGCGGCGGAGCCGCCAATGTCTACTCGGTCGCCACGCAGTACACCGATAGCTCCGGCCCCATCCAGTACGAGTCCACGTTCGGCGGCTCATACGTCAGCCACGATTCCTTGCCGGCGAGCGTCTGCGACGACGGTCTCAACGCGTACTGCCTCACCGACCAGCAGTTGCAGGACGAGATCCAGAGCGCGCTCACGGCCAAGGGCTGGCGTGGCGGCCTGGACCACATCTTCTTCCTCCTCACACCCAACGGCGTCGGGTCGTGCTTCACCCAGCTCGGTCAGTGCTCGACGGACACGTTCTGCGCGTACCACAGCGCCTTCGGTTCGAGCAGCCTTCCCGTGATCTACGCGAACGAGCCGTACGAGGCGCCGATGCCGGGCTGTACCGACTCGACTCAGGGCTTCCCGAACGACTTCGACGGTGACACGACCATCAACACGATCAGCCACGAGCACAACGAGGCGATCACGGATCCCCTCGGCGACGGCTGGCTGGCGAGCGACGGGAACGAGAACGGCGACCTCTGCGCGTACGGGTTCGGAACCCAGACCAACCCCGGCCCCCAGGCCTACAACCAGGTGATCAACGGCCACCACTACGACCTGCAGCAGGAGTACAGCAACGAGAACGCCGGCTGCATCCAGCACACCGGCGGCACTCCCACGGCACCGACGATCGGCCACGGCCCGCTCCTATACGGCGGTGGCCCTGTGATGCACACGAATACGACGTACGTGATCTACTGGCTGCCCACGGCTCGCAACACGAGCCGTCCGGTCGTGAGCGGCACGACCGCCGTGACCAAGACCCTCGCGACCACGACGGGCTCGTGGGCCCTCGGCGGAGCCCCCTTCTCGTATCAGTGGCAGCGCTGTTCCGCGACCGGGACGAGTTGCGTCGACATCCCGGGCGCCACGGCCGCCACGTACAAGCTGACGGCCGCCGACGGTGGCCACGTCATGCGCTCGACGGTGCGCGCCAGGAACGTGAACGGCGCCTCGCAGCCCGCAGCGTCCACGGGCAGCAGTGCCGTGATCGACGTCCCGGCCGTGACCAGGGCGCCGCACGTCTCGGGCCGCGCGAGGGTCGGCAAGAAGCTCTCGGGCAGTCACGGGGCGTGGACGTTCTCGCCGAGCTATCGCTACCAGTGGCTGCGCTGCAACGCGCGCGGCGCGAAGTGCTCGCGCATCCGCAAGGCGACGCACCCGACGTACAAGCTCACTCGCCGCGATCTCCGGCACCGGCTGCGGCTTCGCGTTACGGCCCTCAACGCCGCGGGCAGCATGGTCGCCACGTCGGCGGCCAGTGCGCGCGTCGGCCGCTAGCTCTCCAGCAGACGCCGCAGGCGGGCCGCGTTCCGGGCGGCGAACCCCTCCCAGTCGTTGTTGAAGTACGCGAAGACCTCGTGCGTCCCGCTCCACTCGCGTAGCCGCGCCGCCCACTCGCGCAGCTCGGCGTCGCTGTAGTTGCCGCGCCGCCCGCGAGTCCCGCTGTGGAAGCGGACGTAGGTCCAGG
>JAICLM010000076.1 GCA_025927435.1 Thermoleophilia bacterium
CCTTGCGCTCCTCCTTGGCCTTGCACCAGATGAACTCCTCGACGTCGGGATGGTCGACGTCGAGCACGACCATCTTCGCCGCGCGCCGCGTCTTGCCGCCGGACTTGATCGTGCCGGCGGAGGCGTCGGCGCCGCGCATGAAGGAGACGGGGCCGGAGGCGTAGCCGCCCTTGGAGAGCTGTTCCTTCGAGGAGCGAAGCCGGGAGAGGTTGACGCCCGAGCCCGAGCCGCCGCGGAAGATGACGCCTTCGCGGCGGATCCAGTCGAGGATCGCCTCCATCGAGTCGTCGATCGAGAGGATGAAGCACGCCGAGCACTGCGGCGCAGCCTCGAAGCCGACGTTGAACCAGACCGGGCTGTTGAACGAGGCGTACTGGTTGACCAGGATCGCCTTCAGCTCGGCCTCGAACGTGTCGGCCTCGTCGGTGTCGGCGAAGTAGCCGCCCTCCTTACCCCAGGCGACGACGGTGTCGACGACGCGGCCGATCATCTGCTTCACGCTCGCCTCGCGCTCCGGCGAGGAGAGCCGACCGCGGAAGTACTTCTGCGCGACGATGTTCGTCGCGGTCTGCGACCAGAACTTCGGGAACTCGACGCCGCGCTGCTCGAAGGCGGGACCGTCGCGGCCGGGAATGATCGCGTCGCGCGTCTCCCACTCGATCTCGTCGAACGGATCGCGACCGGGGATCGTGAAGAACCGCTTCACGCCGAGCCGGGCGCCCTCCTCGACGACCGTATTCACGACCTCTTCGGCCGTCGTATCGCTGCCCTGAACTTGCTCGACGCTTGCCATCTTCCCCTCTCCAATCCTAGTCGCCGACTGCCTTCCGACCGCACCGCCGGCACGCGAATCCTCCGACGGGGAACGGGACCGTAGACCCAGCATCGGACGGAACAGAAAGTGGCTTCCGGAGCTAGTTCGCGCCGAGGATCAGAACGAGCTGAGCGCGTGCGGATCCCGCCGGTAGACGCCCGTCGAGCGCCGCCACGACCTTGATCCCTACGTCCTTCGCGAGCCGGTCGGCCTCGCCTGCCCAGCCCGGGCGGTAAAGGACGAGCGAGGTCGCGTAGCCGTCGTTTGCGGCGTTGGTCGCCGTCGCCGAGGCGTAGCCGCGGCCGAGCAGCCGGCTCGCCGTCGAGCCCGCCACGCCCGACGTCCCGTTGCCGTTGAGCACGAGCACCGAGACCCGCGACCGCGGCCGCAGCGCAACGACCTGCCCTCTCGAGCTACGGCCAGGGCCTGCTAGCGGACGTGCGGCCGCCTGATGGTCGCGAACAATCCGCATTCCGACGAGCGTGAGCAGGGTGAGGAACACGACGGCGCAGGCGGCGAGGACGGCGAGGCGCCACGGGAAGGGACGGTGCAAGGGATGGACGTGCTCCACGGACCGTCACGGTTCGCCCCGCGAACGGCTGCTCCTTCTGCCGCGTATCGTCCGGACCCGTGTTCGTGTCGTTCGAGGGAGCCGACGGCTCGGGAAAGTCGACGCAGGCGGAGCTCCTGCACGCGGCGCTCGCCGCCGAGGGACGCGACGTCGTCCTCACGCGCGAGCCGGGCGGCACGGAGCTCGGCGAGGCGGTGCGCACCCTCGTGCTCAATGGGCCGACGATGGGCGTCTGGGCCGAGGCGACGCTGTTCGCCGCGTCGCGCGCCGAGCACGTCGAGGAGGTGATCCGGCCTGCGCTCGACCGCGGAGCGGATGTCGTCTGCGACCGTTACGTCGACTCGTCGCTCGCGTACCAGGGGATCGCCCGCGGGCTCGGGATCGACGCGGTCCTACAGCTCAACCTTGCGGTGACGGGCGGGCTGCTTCCCGACGTGACGTTTCTGCTGCTCATCGATCCCGGTGTCGCCACCGGCCGTCATGTCGATCCCGACCGGCTCGAGCGCGAGGGGACCGCGCTCCAGGCCAAGGTCGACGCCGCCTATCGCGAGCTCGCAGGGCGATTTGGAGAGAGAATCGTGTCCGTCGACGCGGCGCGGCCGCCGGACGAAATTGCGAGGGAGGTACGTGAGCGGCTTCGAGACCGTTCCTGAGCAGCACGAGGCGAAGCGACTGCTGGCGACGGCGCTGCAGCAGGGACCCGCCCATGCCTACCTTTTTCACGGCCCGGCGGGGGTGGGCAAGCGTGAGCTCGCGCGGCGCTTCGCGGCCGAGTTGCTCGGCGAACATGCGCGCGTCGAGCGCGGCAGCCATCCCGACCTCTACCTCCTGGAGCCACTCGGCGAGCAGATCCGGATCGACGACGTCCGCGAGCTCCGGCGCGACCTGCACATGCGGCCGTTCGAGGGCGAGCGCCGGGTCTACCTCGTCTTCGGGGCCGATTCGCTGAACGAGGACGCCGCGGACGCGCTGCTCAAGGATCTCGAGGAGCCCCCGCCCTACGCCGTCGTCGTTCTCGTGGCCGAGCGGCTCGGCCCCCTGCCCGAGACGATCCGCTCGCGGTGTCAGCTCGTCCCGTTCCGGCGCCTGTCGGAGCCCGCGGTGCGGCAAGCGATCTACGAGCACGCACCCGAGCTCGGCGAGGACGAGCTCACGACCCTCGCGCGCGTTGCCGGCGGCCGGCTCGGCCGGGGACTGCAGCTCCTCGATCCGGCGGCGGCCGCTCGCCGCCAGGCGCTGATCGGCGTCGCGCGATCGGTCTACACGGATCCGGCGTTCGATCCGGCCGACGCCACCGAGGCGCTCCTGGCCGGCATCACCGAGCGCGGCGCGGAGGCGAAGGCGGCGGCCGAGGTTCAGGTCGAGTCCCTCGAGCTGACGGGCAGAGAGGCGGAGCAGCGCGTGCGACGAGCCCAGCGCGGCGCCGAGCGCGAAGAGCTGCTCGCGTTGCTCGAGGAGCTCGAGTCGTGGTACCGCGATCTCGTGGTGGTCGCCGCGGGAGCCGAGGCGGCAGCCGTCCATGTCGATCGGTTGGAGGAGCTGCAGCAGGACGCCACGCTCGAGCGCATGCACGCGGCCGAGGAGGCGTGCGAGCTCGTGCGCGCGGCCTGGCGCGAGGCAGAGGAGCTTCAGGTCTCCACGCCGCTCGCGCTCGAGGCGCTGCTCATCCGCCTGCGATCAGAGCTCGAAGCAACCGCCGCGGTCGCATAAAGCAGAAGAGCCGGGATCGCTCCCGGCCCTTCGCGGTGTCTCGTGGACCTCTCTGCCTATGCGGCGAAGACGAGCTCGTCGCCCAGCGCCAGCTGGAGCCGCGCGAGGGCATCGCTCTCGAGCTGCCGGACGCGCTCCCGCGTCAGGCCGAGCTCCTTGCCGATCGTCTCCAGCGAGGCCGGCTCGGACTCGAAGCCGAAGCGGAGCTCGATGATGCGCCGCTGCCGCTCGGGCAGGTCGGCGACTGCGCGCTGGACGCGCTGCCGGCGGACCGACTCGACGGCCTCCTCGGCGGGATCGACCGTCGACTCGTCGGCGAACAGGTCGCCGAGCTCCGAGTCGCCGTCCGAGCCGAGGCCCTGGTTCAGGGAGACGGAGTCGACCGCGTCGAGTGCCTCGACGACATGCTCGAGCTTGAGCCGCGTCGCCTGGGCGAGCTCCTCGGCCGTCGCCTCGCGACCGAGCTTTGCCTGCAGCTCGGCGGAAGCGCGGTTGAGCTTGATGCGGCGCTCCTGAACGTGAACCGGGATGCGGATCGTCTTCGACTGGTTCGCGACCGCACGCTGGCAGGCCTGACGGATCCACCAGGTCGCGTAGGTCGAGAACTTGTAGCCCTTGCGCCAGTCGAACTTCTCCGCCGCGCGGTTGAGGCCGATCACGCCCTCCTGGATCAGATCCAGGAGAGGCACGTCGTGGCCCTGGTAGCGCTTCGCGATCGAGACGACCAGACGCAGGTTGGAGTTGATCATCTTCTCCTTCGCTGCGAGATCGCCGCGCTCGATGCGCTTCGCGAGCGCAACCTCGTCCGCGGCCGTGAGCAGCTTGTGCCGGCCCGCTGCGTCCATGAAGAGCTGCAGCGGGTCGAGGGTTCCCGTCACCGGCGCGGTCGCGACCGGGCGCGTCTCCTCGGGCGTCTCCTCGCGCACGACGACGTCGCGCTCCTCGAGCGCGGCGCGCAGGCCGGTGACGTCGTCCTCGGTCAGCTCGTGCTCGTCGGCGAGAGCCTGTATGTCCTTCTCCTCGACGAAACCACGCTCGGCGGCCTCCTCGAGCAGGCGCTCGACAGGCGAGAGGTCATGCAGGTGAATCGTGTCGCTCAGTGTGTTGTTCCTTTCGGTCGTGAGGGGCTGCCGGTTTTGGGCGCCCCCGGGCGGCGTGATACGGGGCTAGCTAGTGCGGCGTCGCCACCGGTACGAGTTATAGAACGGCGTTGCACCGAAGTCCATTCCCAAACCTGGTCTTTTTCTATTTCCGTACAAAGTCTCATTCCCTGCTTATGCAGGAAAAATTCACCGCTCGACGGTCCGGCCTGAGACCTCGTCCAGATTGATGCGAAGGACGACGACGCCGGGCCCGAGCCGGCGTGGCGGAGCGGCACGGCCCGACGTGAGCGCAAAACGCTCGCGCATGAGGGCAAGCGCGGGCTCGATCGCGTCGCCGCTGAGCTCTTCGCACGTGCCGTGGGCGATCACGCTCCGCCAGCTCCCTTTGCCGTCGGCGTCGTACTGGTCTATTTCGACGCAGACCCTGGGATTCGCGCGCAGCATCGTGGTTTTGCGTCCCTCGGTCGTGACCGCGACGACCGCGTCGTCCTCGTACGCGTAGATGAGCGGCACGACGTACGTGGCTCCGTCGGCGTGACAGCCGAGGCGGGCGATCCGCTGGGCGCGCAGAAACTCGTCGATCTCGCGGCTCGAGAGCTCGCGAGGGCTTCCTCTGCCGCCGCCGGGACCAGCCATCCGCCTGAGCGTAGGCCATACTGAAATAGTCGTGTTGCGCAGGTGGTTTCTGACCGCGGCCTGTTTCGGGCTCGTCCTCGCGGCTGCCCTAGGTGCGGCGCTGCTGGCCTGGCCGGGCGTCGGCGTCGCCGCATCGCCGAGCGGTGTTGCCGGCATCTCGTTGCACACATTCTCCGGGCAAGTCGAGAGGCTGTCGGTGAAGGACTCCGACGGCAAACCGGTGCCGGTGGTGCTGCGACGCAACACCGTCTGGCCGCGCGTCCGGCTCGCGCCCGGCGAGCGCCTGACCATCAAGGTTCGGATCCGGCGACCGAGCTGGATCGGCTGGCTCGTCGGCCGCCAGGAGGAGCAGACGATGACCGTGGTGACGCCGAGGCCGCACCTCCGCTCGACTCTGCTCCGGCCGAGACGAGGTAGCCCCGTGAGCGTCAGCTTCGCCGAGCCCGTGAGTCGGATTGCGGTCGGGGGCGGGCGGTTGCAGAGACTCGGAGCCGGGCGAAGCGTCGTGCCGCTCGGCATGCGCGCCTCCGGCAACTCGGTCGCGGGAACCACGACGGTGGCGGCCGCGGTGCGGCCCTGGGAGAAGCTCTCGGAGCCGGCTCGCGTGGCCTGGTTCGTGCCCGGCTCCCGGACGAGCGTGGTAGCCGAGCCTGCCGCGGGAAGCCGCCTCGCTCCGCTCGCTCCGCTGACTCTGACCTTCGCCCGGCCGGTCGCCTCCGTGCTCGGCTCCCGGCTGCCCCGCCTCGAGCCCGCGATGCCGGGTCGCTGGGCCCAGGTGGACTCCCACACGCTCACCTTCCGGCCCGCCGGCCTCGGGCTCGGTCTCGGCGGCACCGAGCAGATCCGGCTGCCGGGGCAAACCCTCACCTGGACCGTGGCTCCGGGCTCGATCTTGCGACTGCAGGAGCTCCTCGCGCGCCTCGGCTACCTCCCGGTGCGCTGGCGCCAACCCAACGGGGCGCCCCCCACCGTCGCCTCGGAGGTCGCCGCAGCGATGTCCGCGCCGGACGGGGCCTTCTCCTGGCGCTACCCGCAGACCCCCGGCTCCCTCAAGGCACTCTGGAAGCCGGGCACCTGGAACGTCATCACCCAGGGTGCCGTGATGCGCTTCGAGAACGTCCATGGCATGGGAACCGACGGCGTAGCTGGGCCGCGGGTCTGGAGGGCCTTGATGCATGACGATCTCGCCGGCCGCCGGTCCGACGCCGGTTACAACTACGTCTTCGTGCACGAGACCGTGCCGCAGTCGCTCAGCCTCTGGCACAACGGCCGCGTGACCGTCACGTCGCCGGGTAACACGGGGATCCCGGAGTCGCCGACGGCGCCGGGGACGTGGCCGGTGTTCGAGCACATCCCGGTCGGGACGATGAGCGGCACGAACCCCGACGGCACCCACTACAACGATCCCGGGATCCGCTGGATCAGCTACTTCCACGGCGGAGACGCGCTCCACGAGTTCCCGCGCGCTTCGTTCGGGACGCCGCAGAGCCTCGGCTGCGTCGAGCTTCCCGAGGCTGCGGCAGCCGCGGTTTGGCCCTACACCCCGATCGGGACGCTCGTGACCATCGAGCCGTGACTGTCACGCCCGCGTAAAGCCCCGCCTGCCGGGCCGCGCCCGCGACGGCTATACGGCAGAATCCATTCGCGTGGTGAGTGTGAGGGGTCTCACCGGGCTGCTGTTCGCCGTCGTAGCGCTCCTGGTCGTGAGCGGTGCCGCCGGGGCGGCCAAGCCCGTTCCCGGCCAGCACGCGGCGCTGGCGGCGGTCGAGCATGCGGTGAAGTCGGGCCGGTTGAGCCGGGCCGACGCCTCGGCGGGCCGGCGCGAGATCGCGCGGGCCGTCCATCTCGCGCGCGTGCTGCCGGCCGGCCGGCGGATCCACGTGGAGATCGCGCTGGAGCAGATCGGGGCACTCGGAAAGAAGCTGACGGCGCCACGTGCGAAGGCGCTGTTCGGACAGCTCGCCGCAAACGATGACTACTTCGCGCGGCACGGTGCGCCGCGGCCGGGGACGGACATCACCGACGCGGACGGGATCGTCTACCGCTACTTCTCCGGCAAGTGTTTCGAGTTCCATCCGCTCGCCGACGTCTCCGCCCTCAACGCGCGCGTCGCGGCCGGGGACGTGGACGGCGCGAGGCGATTGGCCGCTGCACTTGCTGCCCGCGCGGTGCCTCGCCGCGGAGGCGGGGTCGGCTGGGAGTACTACTTCCGGTACGGGGGCCGTCCGCCCTGGGTGTCCGGGATGGCGCAGGCCGTCGCTGCGCAGGCGTTCGCGCGCGCCGCGGCTCTCGTGACCGACGAGTCGGCCGCCCTGTCGGACGAAGCCACGCGCGCGTTCCGGGCCGTGCCGCGCCTGACGACCAGCGTTGCCGCCGGCCCGTGGATCCGGCTCTATTCGTTCAGCCGGAACCCGGTTCTGAACGCGCAGCTGCAGTCCATCCTCTCGCTCGAGAGCTATGCAGCGGCGACGAACGACGGCGCGGCGATGACGCTGGCCTCGCGGATGAAAGAGGCGGCCGCGGCCACGCTGTGGCGGTTCGACACCGGCTACTGGACCGACTATTCCCTCGCCGGAAACCCGTCGCCGCTCTCCTACCAGAAATTCGTGATTCGGCTCCTGCACAGGCTGGCCCCGGACGATCCACGCTTCGCGCAGGCGGCCGACCGCTTCGCGACGTATCTGCGGCAGCCGCCTGCTTTCAAGGTTGCGAACGCGTCGCCGGGTGCGTTGCGCTTCTGGCTCTCCAAGCCGGCGCGGGTGACCGCCGCGACCACGGCCGGGCGCTCCGTCCGGCTGAACCTCGACGCCGGGTGGCATACGCTCCGCTGGCACGAGCCGAAGCGCACCGGTTTCTACCGCGTCGGCGTGACAGCCGTCGACTACGCGGGCAACCACGGCTCGTTCTCGGCCTTGCCGATCGTCCACGTGCCCAGGGCCGGCCGTAGCGGGAGGGCCGTGCGCCGGACAGGCGGGATGGCTCCGGCAAGTTCGCCCCGGTTTGCGGCCGGCAGCGGCATCGACGGCTCGAAGCAGGCGGGTCTGGCAGGCTCGCTGGGATTACGGCTCGTCCGCCTGCCCGTCGGCTGGCGGCCGGGCCAGACGTCGCCGGATCCCGTCCTCGTCTCCTCACTCCAAGCGCTTCCTGCGGAAGTAGGGCTCGTGCTCGATCTGAGCGCGGCCCAGTTGCCCGCCGACGACGCGCAGCGGGGCGAGCTCGCGCGGTATGCGGCGTCGCTCGCCCTGCAGACATCGGCGCTGCGCGACCTCGTGCTCACCCCCGCCCCCTCGCGGGAAACCGCTCGCGGCTACGCGAACGCCCTCGCCGCCGTCCGGGCCGCGGTCAGGTCGGTGAGGGCGGACGTTGCGGTCGGGCTCTTCCTCGACGGTTCATCGGCCAAGCCGCAGCTCACGGCCATCGCCGTCGGTCGCGACCTCGCCGAGGCCGGCGCCGGCGCCGACCTCGTCTCCTTCCGGCCTGCACCGGCCTCGGCCCCCGGAGCGTTGGCGACCGAGGATCTGGACGTGCTCGAGTCTGCCCTTGCCAAGGGGCTCGGGACCGCTCCGCCGGTCCTGCTCGACGCGCTTGGAACGCCGACGGTGGTGCCGTCATCGGAGTCGAGCGCATACACCGGGGGCCCTCCGCCGGCCGCGGGCGCGGTCTCGCCGGACGTGCAGGCGAAGACGTACGCGGACGCAGTGGAAAATGCCTCGTGTTCGCCGACCGTGGCCGGGGTGCTGCTCGACCGGCTCGTCGATGTCGGCTCCGCTGCTGAGCTCGCAACCGGCCTCTACTACGCGAGCGGTCATGCAAAGCCGGCAGCGGCCGCGGTGAAGACGGCGATCGGGGCCGTCGCGCGGGGTGCGGTGGTCTGTCCGGGTCTCGTGACTCCGGTCGTCCCGACCATGCTCATTTTCCCGGACCAGCTCTCGAGCACCTCCGCTGCGTCGGTCGCTCTGGGCTGCAACCGCGACTGCCTCTACCTCGTCACGCTCGACCGGGCGAACGGCAAGCCGGTCGTCGCGAGCCGGGGCGCCCTTGTGGGTGGCGCTCCGGCGAAGACGATCACTCTCCCCGGGCGGGCGTTGCGTCGCGGCAGCTACCGCGTCGACGTGCGGCTCGTCAGCCGCGTGGGCCCGAGTGTCGTCCTGCGCCGCCGGAGCCCGCTGCTGACACCCGGCTAGACTGAGCTTCCCCGCCGACGTAGCTCAGCTGGTAGAGCACATCACTCGTAATGATGGGGTC
>JAICLM010000050.1 GCA_025927435.1 Thermoleophilia bacterium
GACGTCCCAGATCCAGGAGACGTCGCGGCCGTCCGCGATCTCGTCGTTCAGCGCGACGACGACGAACCGAGGCGTCCCGCCGTCCACGAGCGTCCTCACCGCCTCGTTCGCGCCGGCCGGGTTCTTGATCAGCAGCAGCAGAATCCGCTTCCCCCCGACGGCGATGCGCTCGAAGCGACCGAAGGCCGCGGAGAAGCGCTCGAGCCCGGCCGCGATCTCGTCGAGCGGGGCTCCGAGTGCTCGCGCCAGCGCCGCAGCGCCGACGGCGTTGTAGACGTTGTAGAGCCCCGGCAGGCCGAGCTCGATCCGGCATGACCCTTCCGGCGTGTCGAGCCGGAACGCGGCCCGCTCCAGCCCTTGCAGGGAGATCTCCCGCGCCGCTGTCTCCAACGCCGGCCGGGCGTGGTCGCCGCGAGGGCAGCGGTAGTCGCCGAGGTGGCCGACGTACGCGGCGGCGTAGTCGTACGGCGTTCCGCAGCGGACGCAGTACTTCGAGTCGGCCGCGTGCGGGAGCGAGGTGCGGGCGACCGCGGGGTCGTCGAGCCCGAACGCGACGCTGCCGGCGCGCGTGTCGCCGACCGCGGCGAGCTGAGGGTCGTCGGCGTTGTAGACGAGCCGCGTTTCCGCGGGCAGCTCGGCGATCGCCGCCCGCCAGCGCTCGGCCACCAGCTCGAGCTCGCCGTAGCGGTCGAGCTGATCGCGGAAGAGGTTGCCGAGGCAGACCGCCCTCGGCCGTAGCCGCCCCACGAGCTCGGGCAGCGCGCCCTCGTCCACCTCGAACAGGCCCAGCTCGGCATCACCGGCGCTGAGCAGCGCCGAGGCGACGCCCGAGACGAGGTTCGCGCCGGCCGCGTTGTGCGCGAGGCGGTGCCGCGGCCGCAGGATCTCAGCCGCCATCGCCGTCGTCGTGGTCTTGCCGTTCGTCGCGGAGACGACCGCAGTCCCGGCCTCGAGCCGAGAGGCGAGACGGTCGATGGCACCGCGGTCGAGCTCCGCGAGGAGCTTGCCCGGAATCGTCGTGCCGCCGCCAGCGCCGAGCCGCCGCGAGAGCGCGGCGACGCCGCGCGCGGCTGCGATCTCGAGCCCGAGTGGGGGGCGGAGGCGCATCGGGCGAGCGTACCGTGACACGCCTGCACGGGACTACTTGCGGATTACTCAACCTGCTCTACACTTATTGACATGGCCGAGAAGCCCCGCTACCGGGCGTTGGCTTCGATCGACCCGCAGGAGCTCGCGGAGTTCCAGGCCGGTATCCGCAAGCGCTACACCGACGAGCAGATCGTGGGGGAGATCGTCGCCTGCGCCGAGCGCCTCGGGCGCTCACCGACCATGCGCGAGTTCGCCGCCGACACGGAGACTGCGGTGCACCCCCAGACCGTGATCGAGCACTTCGGCTCGTGGAACGCCGCGAAGCGCGCTGCAGGACTTGTGCCTCGGCGGTTCGCCACGCGCGAGGAGCTGCTCGGCCTGCTCCGCACCCTCGGCGAGGAGCTCGGCCGTCCACCCACGGCCCGCGATATCGACGAGCACAAGGGCCGCATGCCGTCGAAGTCGCTCTACTGGCACACCTTCGGCTCACTCACGAATGCTCTCCGCGAGGCCGGGTTCGACGTGCCGGTGGGCGAGGAGAGGCTCGAGCGCGCCGTCGACCAGGGCGTGGCGCTCGCCGAGAAGCTCGGCCGTCTCCCGAAGTTCGCCGACTGGGCCGAGGCTCGTCGCGCGGACGACTCGCTCCTGACGGAGTGGCAGGTCTACCGGATGTTCGACGCGCGGCGTGGGGCGTGGTCGACGTTCCAGTTCCTCGTCCGCCGGCGACTCTCGGAGCAGGGCCGGGATGTCGCGAGCGATGGGACCTTGCAGCGCTAGGCGGTTGGCTACGCGGCGGCGGCCGCGATCACGGCGAGGCGGGCGAGGCAGTACGCGCTCTGGCCGGGCGCCCGGACGGCAGGGAGCGCCGACTCCTCGACGTAACTGCGATCGGGACGGAAACGGCAGTTACGCGCGACGCGGCCGTCCCGCAGCGCAAGGAAGGTGCCGTCTCGCAGCTCGCTCATGCGGAGCCGCACGCCGGTGTACTCGGAAGCGATCTCGAGCGCGGCCCGGGTCGAGGCGAAGAAGACCTCGTCGCGGCCCTTGCCGAGCCACAGCGGCCGCCCGACGCCGCGGGCGACGAAGACCGTTCCCGGCTCGCGCTCGTCGAGCCACGCAGTCGCCATCGAGCCGCCGATCGCCTCGAGCGAGCGCGGGTCGTTCTGCGAGTGGGCGGCGAGGGCGAAGATCGCCTCGGAGTCGACGCTCATCCGCGGTTCCGCGCGCGCACAGGAGTGGGGGGCGAGCAGCTCGTCGTCGTTGACGATGATCCCGTTGTGGATCCCCACGACCGGGCCGTGCCGCACCGGATGGTTGTTGGCCGGGATCGAGGGATGGCCCTTCGTGTAGTCGCGAACGTGGACGAGCAGCTCGTTCGCGTGATCCGGCACGCCGATCCGGTCGAGCAGGCGGCTCGCGGGCGTCCGCTGCTTCGAGACGACCGGATGCTCGTCCTGTTCGCCTCGATACGCGTACCCGACTGCGTCCGCGCCGCGATCGGCGATTCCCGCCAGCAGCGCCTGCGCAGCAAGCGTCCGGTCGACGCCGCTGCGAGGGGAAAGGCTGTATCCAGCTATGCCGCACATGTCTTTTGCGAAAAATCTTTCTCTATGAACGTACTTGTCCCTCCCGACGGTATCGGCAGGGGGTTAGGGGTTTCTAAAGCCGAAATCCCCCTACGCCGATATACGCGCGATGGAGCATTCCTATGCGGCTGAGGGCGTTCCGGCCTCCGAACAAACGGCGTCCGAGGACCCGCTCAAGCTCTACGTGCGCCAGATCGGCGGCGGCCCGTTGCTCACGCGTGAGGAAGAGCGGGAGCTCGCGCGCCGCAAAGACGAGGGCGACGAGGAGGCGAAGCGGCGCCTGATCGAGTCGAACCTTCGGCTCGTGATGGCAATCACGCGCAACTACACGAAGGCGAGCGTTCCGCTGCTCGACCTGATCCAGGAAGGGAACCTCGGCCTCATCCGCGCCGTGGAGAAGTTCGACTACCGGCTCGGCTACAAGCTCTCCACCTACGCGACCTGGTGGATCCGCCAGGCGATCACGCGCGCGCTCGCCGATCAGGGAAGAACGATCCGGCTCCCCGTGCACGTGGCCGACCAGGTGCGGCGGTTGCTGCGCGCCCGCCGTCAGCTGGCGCAGAAGTTCAACCGCGAGCCGACGCTTGCCGAGCTCGCGCGCGAGACGCAGCAGACCGAGGAGCGGGTGCGCGAGCTGCTCGAGCTCGTCGAGATCCCGGTCAGCCTCGACACTCCGGTCGGCGACGGGGAGAGCCTGTACGGCGACCTGATCGAGGACGTCCATTCGCTGGCACCGCACGACCAGTCGGCGGAGCAGGCCCGGAAGAGGGAGCTTGCGGGAGCGCTCGAGCAGCTCAATCCGCGCATGCGGCGCGTGCTCTCGCTCCGCTTCGGCCTCGACGGCGAGCACCCGCAGACGCTCGAGGAGGTCGGCTCCCAGCTCGGCATCACGCGCGAACGGGTCCGTCAGCTCGAGACGCGGGCGCTACGGGAGCTGAGGGCCGCCGCTCCGGGGCTCGAGCATTACTTGCGCGCGGAGTAGCCGCTCAGGAAGAGATCATCTGCATCTCGCGGAGATTCGCGAGACGGCGGAGGGAGTCGAGCTCGATCTGGCGCACGCGCTCACGCGTGAGGCCCAGGCGCTTGCCGATCTCCTCGAGCGTCTTCGGCTCCTCGTCGATGAGCCCGTAGCGCAGGACGAGCACCTGACGCTCGCGCTCTCCCAGCGCCTGGAGGGCGACGGCGAGTGCCTGGCTGCGTAGGGCGCCCTCGACGCGCTCCTCCGGCAGCGGCTCGTCGCCGGCGACGAAATCGCCGAACACCGCGTCCTCCTGATCGCCGACCGGCTGGTCGAGGCTCGCCGAAGCCCGCGCCGCGGCCCGCACCTCCCGCGCCTGCTCGACCGGCAAGGAGGCTTCGTTTGCGATCTCGTCGAGCGTCGGCTCGCGGCCGAGCTCCATCCAGAGCGTGCGCTCGGCGCGGTTCATCTTCTGCATCCGCTCGACGATGTGCACGGGCATCCGGATCGTCCGCGCCTTGTCGGCGAGTGCCCGCGCGACCGCCTGCCGGATCCACCAGGTGGCGTAGGTCGAGAACTTGTAACCCCGGCGCCAATCGAACTTCTCGACGGCGCGGATGAGGCCGAGCGTGCCTTCCTGGATCAGGTCGAGGAAGGGGAGGCCCTGGTTGCGGTAGTTCTTCGCGATCGAGACGACGAGGCGGAGATTCGACTGGATCATCCGTTGCTTCGCGGCCCCGTCGCCGCGCTCGATGCGCTTCGCGAGCTCGACCTCCTGGGCGGCGGTGAGGAGCTGATGGCGGCCGGCCTCGCGCAGGAAGAGCTGCAGCGCGTCGGTCGTCGTCTCCAGCGGCTGGGTCGCGGGCGGCGGCGTCTTCTCCGGCGGCGGCTCCGGCTCTGCCTCTCGCTCCGGCTCCGCCGCGAGCAGCTCGATGCCGCGCCGGTCGAGCTCCTGATAGACCGCCTCCGTCTCGAGCGGATCGAGCTCGAGCGGCTCGAGCACCTCGACGAGCTCGACCTGACGGAGCTGGCCGCTCGACTCCGACGCCTCGAGCAGCGTGGTGAGCTCCTCGGTGGCGAGAATCGACTCGATCTCGACGGTGGTTACTGGATCCCCCTCAATGGGCCTTCCCCTGGACGCTCTTCCCGTCTGGCCAAGCTACCGAAACACGCGGTGACCCGCCGGGTCAAGTCCAGTGCACGATAAGCGATGTTATGTCAAGTAGCAGGAAGCGGCCCAAGCGGGCGAACCCCTCCCGCCCACTTATCCACAGGATGCACAGAGCGCTGTGGAAATGTTGATTATTCAACGTTCGCAAATTGCGGCATTTTCCGTCTGGCGACCCCTTGCAGCACGTCTCGACAGGCCATACATTCCCTCTTGCGCCGAGCACGGCGCGGGAGTAGGACGAAGCAGCACCGGAAGGCCGTACGGGGCGGCTCGCAAGGGCCGAAGCGGAAAGTCAGTCGGAGCTGTGGACGAAACCGCGACCGACTCGGCGAATTTTTTTGGTCCGCCCCGCTCCTGCGGCGCCGCAGACCACCGGCCGACTAGGATCGCCGCGATGCATCCGCCACGTCCGCCGAGCATCGACCAGGGCGTGATCGCGCTGATCTGGGCGGTCGGCCTGGCGATCTACATCTACTTCGGGCTCATCGCCGTCGGCGCCAGCGGCGCGACCGCGATCGTGATCGCCCTCGTGTCGCTCGCCGGGATCTGGCTGCTCGTGCGCCTCCGCGGCGAGGACACGCCGGTTCGGCGCCGCCCGAACCGCCGGCAGCCCTAGCGAGCGCTACGCCGCGCGGCGGGTGCTGTGCGGCGCGAGCGCGAAGATCAGCTTGTGCGCGAGCTCCTCGCCCAGCTCGAGATCGAGGCGAGCCCGCGCCGAGACGGCCTTCGGATCGAGGCTCTCGAGGTGCAGGGCAAGGAGCCGTGCCCCCCGATGAGTCGTCTTCTGGGCCAAGACGTTCATCTCAGTCCCGTATATCGGAGGACCTACCCCTTTAGCGTGATCCCTCCCGGCAGGGATCCGCGGCGACTTCCCTCGTTCGGGAGGCCGCCGCGGATCGCTGTCGTGCCGTCAGCGGGACGGAATCCGGGTCCGCGACTGGGTCTGCGCGCTCTCCTCCGTAGGAGTCGCGGGCGGCGTGGAGCCACGCGTCGTCGCGTAGCGACGCTCGGCCGCCACCGGCTCGTCGGCCACCCTCGGCCCGGCGGTCGTCCGCGCCGGATCGGCGTAGGCCGGCTCAGCCTCGGTCACCGGCGCGGGAACGCCGTCGAACGAGAGGCCCAGCATGAGGCCCAACGCGAACGCCAGCACGCCGTGCCAGAGGCCGATCGAGTGAACGAGCCCGAGGATCCCGATCGAGTTGCTCCAGGAGTCGAGTCTCCCCTCCTGCCAGCCGTTGCCCGGCTGGGTCGCGATCAGGATCCAGCCGACGCACACGAGCACCGGCAGGAACGCGAGGGCGAACGTGCCCGGCGACATTCGCAGCCTCAGACCCTTCGTCCACGTTCCGACGTGGTTCGCCAGCGCGATCAGCAGCCCGGCGCCGGCGACGATCGCCATCGAGATCCAGAACCGTCCGGTCGTCTGCATCCCGACCTGGGTTGCGCCCCAGAGGGCCAGGCCCGCCAGCGCCGCAGCGAGAGCGAGCGTCAGACCGCGGGACGCGTCGTACATGCCGTACCTGCGCATTCTCTTCACCTCGTTCTGTTGCCCGTTGCGACTGGAACGATCGAGTCGCGCTTCCGGGTTCGGCGGGTGCGGAACTACTCGAGAGCGAGCCTGCGCGCGTCGAACGAGGACGACCACAGCTCCGCCCGGAACTGGTCGAGCGTCGTGACCGCGTCCTCCGCGAACATGTGTTCCACCACCCCGATCTCCCTGTCGTTGTGGAACGGCACGTCGACGTGCGGGTGCGAGACGAGGTTGAGCGACAGCCGGCGGCAGCTCGGGCAGCGCACCGCGAGGCCGACCGTCCCGTCGGTCGCGGTGAGCAGCGAGAACGAGGACGGGAAGACGGGACGCGGCTGCTCCTCCGGGTAGCAGAAGAAGCTCCACGGCCACTCGCCTCGCCGGATGTGCCCCGCGGCGAGCTCGCCGAGCTCGGCGGCCACCGGGTCGAGGCGGGCCGTCATGAGGTTGAGGAACTGGCCGCCGCCGAGGCCGAGGGGCGCCCAGTCGAGCTCCTCGTGCGTGAGGAGGCCGTCGTGCTCCTTCCCGCACAAGCAGTCGAAGCGGACGCGGAAGACGGCGGGGTGCTCTGCGCCGGGGAGCTGCTCGATGCTCCGGAACGCAGACAGCGGGACGTGCGTCTCGCCCCGTACCGGACAGGCGAACGTGTAGCGACCCGTGAGGGGGTCGTACATGGGGACGTTGTAGAGATCGCGGCGGACGGACTCAGTAGGTGAGCAGTGAGAAGAGGTCGTACGCCTCGAGCCGGCTACGGCCGCCGAGGAACGAGAGCTCGATCACGAAGTTCACGCCGACGACGGTGCCGCCGAGCTGTTCGACGAGGCCCGCGATCGCCTCCACCGTTCCTCCGGTTGCGAGGACGTCGTCGTGGATGACGACGCGCGCGCCGCCGCCGATCGCGTCGGCTGCGACCTCGAGTGTGTTCTGGCCGTACTCGAGCGCGTACGTGGCGGAGATGGTCTGCGGCGGGAGCTTGCCGGGCCGCCGCGCCGCGACGAACCCGCAGCCAGCCTCGACCGCGATGGCCGCCCCGAGCCAGAAGCCGCGCGCTTCGGCGCCGAGCACGAGGTCGGCCCGGCGCTCGCGCGTCCAGTTCGCGAGCTCTCCGACGGCCTGCTGCAGGGCCTCCGGGTCGAGCAGCAGCGGTGAGATGTCCTTGAAGCCGACGCCGGGCTCGGGGAAGTCCGGGACCTCCCGGACGCGCGTCGTGAGGTCGATTTCCGTCACGCGGGCGAGGCTACTCGACCAGGCGACGGACGTTGCGGCGCAAGAGCAGGTCGGCGAGCTCCTGGGCGCTCTGCGCGAGGCGCTGCAGGTCCCCGAGCGCGGCCTGCCGGCGGTCGGCGCTGCGGGAGCGCAGAGCCGGCCCGATCACGGCTTCGAGGAGGCTGCTTTCGCGGTCGGCCGCAGTGCGGAACGCGCGCAGGTTCCGCGCTCCGATCCCGAACTGCGCGAGCGCCTCGCACGCGGCGGCGATGTCCGCCTCACTCTCGGCGTAGATCCGCTGTCCGTCCGCGACGCGCGGCTCGAGCAACCCGAACTCCTCGAGCTCGCGGGCGCGCTGGGAGGTGATGCCCGCGCGTTCGCAGAGCCCCTCGAGATCGAGCTCCTCCTCCCCCACGTCGACCGCACTCCGCCGCCGGCGGCGTTGCTTGCCCGCACCGGCCTCGAGCTCCTGCCGGATCACGCGCAGCGGCAGGAACTCGTCGCGCTGCAGACGGAGGATCGTCTCCAGCCGCTCCACGTCGTCCTCGGAGAAGAGCCGGTAACCGCCCTGCGTCCGCCTGGGGTTGAGGAGCCCCTGATCCTCGAGGTAGCGGATCTTCGAGATCGAAACGTCCGGGAACTCGCTCTGGAGCCGGCTGCAGACCGTGCCGATCGTCAGGAGGCGCCGGCGCGCGGGGGCTTCGGTCATGCTCATCAGCGCTGGAGGAACGTCAGCCGGTACTTGCCGATCTGGAGCTCGTCGCCGTCTCTCAGATCGGTCGTCTCGACCCGTTCGCGGTTGACGAAGGTGCCGTTCAGGCTGCCCTGGTCATCGAGTCTCCAGCGCTCGCCCTCCTTGGTGAAGACGGCGTGCTTGCGGGACACGGTGACGTCGTCGAGAAAGATCGCGCACTCGGGCGAGCGGCCGATCGTCGTCGGGCTGTCCTCGAGCGCGAACGTCTCGCCCGACCGTCCGCCGCCCGAGCGGACGATGAGCGCCGCCCCGTGGATGCCGAGATCGTCGATCGGGTCGAGGCTCTCGGGTACCTCGGGGGCGTCGAACGCCTCGGTCGACTCGCCCTCCCCGGGGACGACCAGTGCCGCGCCGCACTTCGCGCAGAAGTGGGCGGATTCCGGGTTGTTGTACCCGCACTCAGGGCAGTAGACGTGCGCCATCAGGCGGGCGGGGCGGCCTTACCGGTGAGGATGTCCGTCAGCGAGTCGACGTCGACCGACTCGAGGACGCTCCTCCCCTGCGTCTCCTGGAGCCGCGCCACGAGCTCGGCTCGCAGGATGTCGATCTTTCCGTGCAGGAGCCGCCGGCGGTACGACACCTCCTGCTCCTCGCGTGTGAGCTCGTCGATGAGCTTCTTGAGGTCCTCGTCGGACAGTGTCGCGAGATCCGGCAGCGGTTCCATCAGGCCCTTTCGGTCGAGGTGAAGTTGAACTTTAGCCTTTGCCCTCGGCCGGAGCAAAAGCGCGCTACGTGCGGGTCGCGGCCGCCTCGCCCTGCTCGATCTCGTTTACCAGCGCCCGCAGCTCGCGCGCGAGCTCGTCCGACTGCTCGCGCGTCTCGCCCTCGGCGTAGAGGTGGAGGAGCGGCTCGTCCGGATCCGGCAGCACCTGCGACCAGCCGCGCTCGTCGAAGAGCTTGATCCCGTCGGTGAGGTCGACGTCCCGGCCCGCGAGGCGCTCGTTCAGCACACGCATCACGAGCCCTTTCAAGGCCCACGGGCACGGCACCTGGTGGTGGACGAGCGTCGGCTCCGGCAGCTCGGCCACCAGCTCCGACAGCGGGCGGTTGACGGGCGCGAGCAGCTCGAGCAGCTTCGCGAGGCTCGCGACCGCGTCGTAACCGGGCAGGAACTCGGGGAAGACGTAGCCGCCGCCCACGGCGCCCGCGAAGACGACGTCCCCGTCGGCCGCGGCGCGCGTCAGCTCGGGTAGCGACGTGGGCGTGCGCACGACCTCCAGCTCCGAATGCTCGACGAGCCGCTCGACCTGGCTCGTCACCGTAACCGGGAAGGCGAGCTTCCCGCGGCGCCCGTCCGAACCGAGAAGGCGGAGGAAGAGCAGGAGCGCCTGCTCGACCGGTACTTCGCGCGCCTGCTCGTCGACCAAGTGGAGACGCTCCGCAGAGCGGTCGAAGACCGCGCCGAGATCGGCGCCGACGACGGGCACGAGCCGCTTCGTCTGGCCTATCGAGGCCGCTAGCCCGGGAGCCGCGTCGGCGTAGTCCGGGCCCTCCCCCGTGAACGCATGAGCGGCGACGACCTCCACCCCGAGTGGGCCGAGCACGAGCGGGAGCACGTACGAGGCGCCCGAGAAGCCGTAATCGACCACGATCCGGAAACGGCGCTCGCGCACGGCATGTACGTCGATCGTCGAGAGCAGCTCGGCGGCATACGTCTCTCGTACGCGTGCCGGATACGAGATGCCGCCGACCTCGGCGGCTGCGACGCGCCGGAACTCGCCGCGCGTGAAGTGCTTCTCGACCTCCTTCTGCATCGCGGCGCTCATCTCGACTCCGGGCGGCTCGAAGAACTGGATCCGGATCACCTCGGGGTCGTTCGGGCTGACGCCCACGTGGAAGCCGGCGTCATGGGCCTCCGACTTCACGAGGTGGCGAGCGACGGCCGCCGGGCTCACGCGGAGATCGGCGACGTGGACTCCCGTCGACGAGATCCCGGAGATCATCGCCCGCTTGATCATCCGGCAGGCGGCGGCGCCCTCGCGGCTGGCCACCACGCGCTGGCCGCGCTTCAGCGCGGTGCCGAGCGCCGCGGCGAGCCGCACCGCCACATCCGCTGTGAGATCGACGTTCACCATCCCTGCGACCCCGCTCTTGCCGAAGACGCGAGTCGTGCCCCGCGACTCCCAGATCAGGCTCTCGTGCAACGTGGAGCCGGTCTCGACCTCCTTGAAGGGGTAGATCCTGACGCCCGGCAGGATCACGCTCTCGCTGCCGATCGTCACCTCGTCGCCGACCGCGGCGGCCTCGTGCACGCGGACGTGCGCGCGGAGGTCGCAGCTGCGGCCGATGATCGCGCCCACCACGTCGGTGCTGCGGCCGATGTACGTGGAGGTGTCGACGATCGAGCGGACGACGCGGCCGCGCTCGCGGAGCGTGACGCTGCTCGAGAGCACCGTGTACGGGCCGACGTGCGCGCCGCGCGCGATCCGGCAGTAGTTGCCGAGATACGCCGGCCCCTCGATCGCGTCGAGATCGTCGAGGTCCACCCCGTCCCCCAGCCAGACGTTGCCGCGGATGCGGATTCCGTCGATCTCGAGCTGCACGCTCTCGTCGAGCGCGTCGAAGTTCGCCTGCCGGTACTGGTCGAGGTCGCCGATGTCCTGCCAGTAACCGTCGAAGACGTGGCCGTAGATCGGGCGTCCCATCTCGAGCAGCAGCGGGAAGAGCTCTTTCGAGAAGTCGTACGGCCGGTCCTGCGGGACGTGCTTCAGCACCTCCGGCTCGAGCACGTAGATGCCGGTATTGATCGTGTCGGAGAAGACCTGGCCCCAGGAGGGCTTTTCGAGGAAGCGCTCGACCCGCCCGTCCTCGTCGGTGACGACGATGCCGAACTCGAGCGGATTCTCGACCGACTTGAGCCCGATCGTCACGGAGGCGCCCTTCTCGCGGTGCGCCGCGACGAGGGCCCCGAGGTCGACGTCGCAGAGGGCGTCGCCGGAGATGACGAGGAACGTGTCGTCGAGCCTCCCCGCTGCCCGCTTGACCGAACCGGCGGTGCCGAGGGGCGACTCCTCGACCGAGTAGCCGATGTCCACGCCCAGCGTCTCGCCGTTGCCGAAGTAGCTCCGGATCGCCTGCGGCAGGAAGGCGACGGTGACGATGATGTCCTCGAACCCGTGGCGCCTGAGGAGCTCGACGATGTGCTCCATGCACGGCTTGCCGACGATCGGCACCATCGGCTTGGGCTGGTTCGAGGTCAGGGGCCGCAGGCGCGTGCCCTCTCCGCCGGCCATGACTACGGCCTTCATCGCCGCAGTTCTCTCCGGGCC
>JAICLM010000111.1 GCA_025927435.1 Thermoleophilia bacterium
CAGCCGCTCCCGCACCGCGGGCACGAGATTCGGGTAGACGCACACGGCGGCAACCGGAGGGACGGAAGGGTCGGCCGGATCGGGCCGCCGCGCCTTCGACGCAACCGCCGCCGCCTTCCCAGGAGTGTCCGCGCCCTCGAGGGTCGTCAGGTCGGTCGTGCGAATCGCCAGGCGCAGCGCCCAGACCTTCGCGTCGCGCTTGATCGAGCGCTTGGCGAGCGACGCCCCGCGCTCCTCGAGCGCCACGGCGTCGACGGCGCCGATCCGCGGCAGGCGAGCCTCGAGCGGCAGCTCGAACCCTGTCGGCAATGCGGGTGCCTGAGCCATGCATTGAGTCTAGTCTCGGGCCATGGCCAGGCAGTTCGGCCGCTTCGAAAGCCGCTGAAACGAGGGCTACCCTGTCCGCGATGCTGAGGACGCTTGTGGGGCTCGTCGCCGTGGCGGCGGTTTCGGTCGCTTCGGCCGCCGCGAGGCCGGCGGCGAAGACGCGCAGCGTCACGGGCTTCTCCGACACCGCCGAAACCGTGATGGGGACGCTCACCGCGCCGCCGAGCCGTCATTTCCTGACGCGGATCCGCAACGGAAAGATGGGCGGAGTCCTGCTGCTCGGCAACGGCTGGCTCACGCGCCACACCGCGGCCACGGTCACGGCCCAGCTGCAGCAAGCCGCGTGCACGCGCGGCGAGCCGCTGCTGATCGCGGTCGACCAGGAGGGCGGGATGGTGAGGAGGCTCGCCTGGGCGCCTCCCGCCGAAGCGCCGGCGTACATGTCGAGCCCGTCCGTCGCCAACTCCCAGGCCGCCGGCGCGGCGGCCGCGCTCCGCTCCGTCGGCATCGACATCGACTTCGCTCCCGTCGTCGACACACCCGGGGCGGCCGGCAACTTTTTGGGCTCGCGTGCCTTCTCGCACTCACGGACGTGGAATGCGCGGATGGCGCGCGCCTTCGTCGGCGGCCTGCAGACGAACGGAGTGGCGGCAGCCGCCAAGCACTTCCCCGGTCTCGGCCTCGCGAGCGGGAACACCGACCACGGGCGGATCGTGATCCGGGCCGCCGCCTGGAAGCTGCGTCAGGGCCTGCTCCCGTTTCAGAGCGCGGTCCACGCCGGCACGAAGCTCGTGATGCTCTCGACGGCGGTGTACCCCAAGCTCGACGGCTCGAAGAGGCCGGCCGCGTTCTCGAGCACGATCGTCAACGGCCTGCTGCGGAAGCAGCTCGGCTTCGAGGGCGTCACGGTGACCGACTCGCTCACCGCGCCGGCAGCGGTCAGGATCCCGCACACGGCTACGCGGGCCATGCTCGCCGGGTCCGACCTGCTCATCTTCGGCGCCGAGAGCGCGAGCGAGCTCGGCTACTCGACGCTGCTCGCCGACAAGGCCGGCTCGCTGCGTCTCCAGAACCGGATCACGCAGGCGGCGACACGGATCCGCGCTTTGAAGGACTGGCTTGCCGCCCACGGCGGGCCGGTCTGCTCCGGCTAGAGCCCGAGGCGCTCGAGCGTCGCGGCGTCGCGGCGCCATCTGGGCCGCACCTTGACCTTGAGCTCGAGGAAGACCGGATGGCCCAGCAGCGCCTCGATCTCCGGCCGGGCGCGCGTCCCGATCTCCTTCACCAGTGCGCCGCTCTTGCCCACGACGATCTGTTTCTGCGACTCGGTCTCCACCAGGATCGCGGCGCGCACGACCTTCTCCTCGATCTCCTCCACCTCGACGGAGATCGCGTGCGGCACCTCGTCGCGCGTCAGCCAGAGCGCCTTCTCGCGCACGAGCTCGGCGAGCTGCAGCTCAAGCGAGAGGTCGGTGCGCTGTTCCTGCGGGAAGTAGAGCGGCCCCTCGGGTAGCAGCCCGATCAGCTCGTCGCGCAGCGCCGCGATCCCGTCGCCCGTCTTGGCGCTCACCGGATGCAGCGCGTGGAACGGCCCGAGCTTGGCCGCCGCGTTCATCTGGCTCGCGATGTGGCCGGCCTTCAGCCGGTCGACCTTGTTGAGGGCGATCACGACGGGGACGCCGAGCCCGAAGACCCGGGAGGCGATGAAGCGGTCTCCGGCACCGATCCGCTCCCGGGCGGAGAGGGCGAAGAGCACGGCCTCCACCTCCTCGAACGCGGCGTCGACGGTCTGCTGCATGCGCTCGGTGAGCGCGTCGAGCGGCCGCTGGAAGCCCGGGAGGTCGGCGAGGACGAGCTGGTAGTCGTCGCTGTTCGCGATCCCGAAGATGCGCCGCCGGGTGGTCTGCGGCTTGTCGGAGACGATCGCAACCTTGCCGCCGCAGAGCGCGTTCACGAGCGTCGACTTGCCGACGTTCGGCCGGCCTGCGACCGAGACGAAGCCGCTCCTCATCCCTCCGGCAGGTCCCACGTCTCCGGCAGCAGCTCGTCGGCGGCGTACGTCGCAACCGTCCCGTCGGCCCGGCGGAAATGGACGCGCTCGAATCGCCATTCGTGCAGCCACTGGCGGCACCCGCCGCACGGGGACGCCGTGATCGCCACGGCCTCCAGGTCGCCCGGGCGCAGCCCCTCGCTCGCCGCCCTGGCGATCGCAGACCGCTCGGCGCACACGCCGAGGGGGTAGGCGGCGTTCTCGACGTTCGCCCCGGCGATGACGCGGCCGTCGCGGGCGAGGACCGCGGCCCCCACCTGATAGTTCGAGTACGGCGCGTACGCATTCGCCGCCGCGGCGTCGGCCCGGGCGAGCAGCTCGTCGGGCGTCACGAGAGTCCTCCCCCTCCGTAGAGGAAGTGGCCGTTCGCCGTGTCGTGCAGGCCGAGGGCGAAGCCAAGGGGTCGCACGCGGTCAGCGAGCTCGTCCGGCCTCCAGCGCCGCTTGACGATCCGGAACGTCCGCCCGTCCGCGAGCGAGCGGGTCTCCTCCCCGTCCGCCTGGTCGATGCCCGTGTGGGCCTTGTCGCCCGCGCCGCTGTCCACCAGGAAGACCCGCCCTCCGGGTGTGAGCGCAGCGCCAACGAGCGACCAGAACTCGTCGAACCGCTCCTCGGGGACGTGCGAGAGCCAGAACGAGAAGAAGACGAGGTCGAAGCACTCGCCGGACTCCCACTCGAAGACGTCGGCCCGCACGAGCTCGGCAGCGGAGGTGTTGAGCGCGAGCGTTTCGGCGTTCGCGTCAACCGCCACCACGCGGTCGGCGAGCCGGACGAGCTTGCGTGTCCAGATTCCCGTGCCCGCGGCGAGCTCGAGGACGGAGCCGCCGGGCGAGAAGGCCTCGAGCGCCGCCTCGGTCTCGGCGACATCGGCCCGCCAGCGCGCAAGAGACTCCGACTCGAGCTCGTAGCGGCCGCGCCGGTACCACCAATCGTCGTACTCCGGTGCGCGCTCCGCGTAATAGCGCTTCTGCTCGGCGACCGGATCGCTCATGCGGCGACCGCCTCACTCAGGAAGGCCTCGGCAAGCGTGCCGTCGTAGTCCCAGATCGCCAGGCGCGTGCGGCTCACCCGATCAGCTGGAAGACGACGAGGGTCACGATCGCGCCGAGGGCGCCGCCGTACACGACCTCGAGCGAGGAGTGGATGCCCGACTCGACCCGCGTCTGGGCGACGAGCACGGCCATGATCAGCGTGAGCCCGGAGACGACGAACCGGTGGTGGTCCCCGACGAGATACGTCACGGCGACCCAGCCCGCGAACGCGAGCGCGGCGTGCCCGGACGGCAGCCCGCCGCGCAGGGGCGTCCCACGTCCCGTCCACGCCTTGGTCGCTATGACGATCAGGACGACGAGGACGAGCGCCACGAGCGTGATGTCCGCCGGCGCCTCGCGCACCCGGTCGAGCGCGTTCGTCGCACGCTGCCCGACGGCGCTCTGGAAGACGAGAAAACCGATCGCGATGGCGGTGATCGAAGCGATCAGCACGGCGCCGGCGGCGATGTCCTTCGCAAGCTTCGCGTTCGGGTCGAAGGAGGTGGTCGAGACGTCGATCACGCCCTCGATCGCCGTGTTCAGCATCTCGGCCACGAGCACGAACGCGATCGCCAGGACGAGCGCGATCAGCTGGAGCCGGGTGACGCCGACCGCGATGGCAGCTCCGAACACGAGCACGGCGGCGAGGAAGTGGAGGCGAAGGTTCCGCTGCGTGCGGAGGACGTGGATGATCCCCTCGAAGGCGTAGTTGAAGCTCTCGATCAGGGATGGCGCCCGGCCCGGAGCCGGCGCCGACGAGCGACGCGGCGGCCTGTCGCGCTGCTCGTCCTCGGGGTCGCGGGGCAACGGGGTGACGCTCATCCGGAGTACACCGCTTCGCGTGCCTCCATTTCCGGGCCGTGGTCGTAGCCGACGAGATGCAGAAGTGCGTGCACGAGCGGCCCGTGCCACTCCTCCCCCACGACGTCGGGACAGACGACGACGTCGCCGAGCTGGCGCGGCATACCTTCGGGCACCGCACCGAGCCCGTCGATCGGGAAGGCGAGCGCATCGGTCGCCTCGTCGACGCCGAGATGCGCGCGCTTCAGTGCGCGGCTCTCGTCGGGGCCGACGAAGGCGAGCCCGAGCTCTCCCGCTCCAACGCCTTCGCCCGCGAGGACGGAGCGCGCGAGCTCGACCGCCGCGGCCTCGTCCACTTCGGCGCCCGAACGGTTGTCGACCTCGATCTCGATCACCGGCTCCGCTGGGTCCCGGTCTGCTCGGCGTGAGCCTTGTACGCCTCGACGATCCGCTGTACGAGCTTGTGCCGGACCACGTCCTGGTGGCTGAACTCGACGAAGGCGATGCCGTCGACCGTCGCGAGGATGTCGCGCACCTGGATCAGCCCGGAGGCCTGCTCCCGCGGCAGGTCGACCTGCGTCACGTCCCCGGTCACGACCATCTTCGAGCCGAATCCGAGCCGGGTGAGGAACATCTGCATCTGCTCGGGCGAGGTGTTCTGCGCCTCGTCGAGAATCACGAAGCTGTCATTGAGGGTGCGCCCGCGCATGAAGGCGAGCGGTGCCACCTCGATCGTGCCGCGCTCCATGTAGGCGTTGAGCTTCTCCGGGTCCATCGTGTCGTAGAGCGCGTCGAAGAGCGGGCGCATGTACGGGTCGACCTTCGCGAGCACGTCGCCCGGGAGGAAGCCGAGCCGCTCGCCCGCCTCGACCGCGGGGCGCGTGAGGATGATCCGGCCGACCTGCCGCTCCGAAAGCGCCGCCACCGCCAGGGCGATGGCGAGGTACGTCTTGCCCGTCCCGGCGGGGCCGATGCCGAAGGTGACGGTGCAGTCGCGGATCGCGTCGACGTAGCGCTTCTGCGTGACGGTCTTCGGGGTGATCTTCTTGCCGCGGTGCGACCAGACGACGTCGGAGAAGATCTCGCGGACATCCTCGGCCTGATCGATGGCGCCGAGGATTGCGTCGACGGTGCCGGCACCGACTTCCTGGCCGCCCTCCACGAGCTCGACGAGCTCCTCGACGACCGCCTGTGCCTCCGCGACCTTGAGGTTGTCGCCGGCGAGCGTGAGGCGGTTTCCGCGGAGGTTGACGGTGCAGCCGAGCCGGTCGCGAAGCGCGTTCAGCACGCCGTCGCCGATGCCCGCAAGCTCCGCCGCGACCTCGTTCGGGACGTCGAGAACCGTTTGCACAACGGGCAGTGTAGGGGCCGCAACGGCGCTTCCCTGCACGCGTTGAGGCATTCCGCATGGTTCGTTGCGTCGGTAACGAACCTGACTCCATCGTCTCCATCCGCTAGGGTCACGAACTTCGGACCCCCTTTGCATCGCCTTTCCTATGCGACGTTACGGTCTCCTACTCCTCTGCACGCTCGCCCTCGCCGCCCTCACAGCGGCCGTTGCTGCCACCGTGGCGGGGGCGCGCTCGACCCCCGCGATCCGCGCGGCGCAGGCCCACGAGCGCTCCGTCATCGCCCAGGTCGACGCGATCGGCAGGGACCTTCAGCTCGCTGAGGACGCGGCCCAGAACGCGCAGAACCAGCTCGCCCTCGTCAAGGAGAGCCTGCGGCGGAACGAGTACCGGCTCCGCGTGGCCAAGGCGAATCTCCACGCTGCTCAGCAGCGGCTCATGGCGCGCCTCTACACGCTCTACGTGAACGGGGCTCCGAGCACGATCGACGTCATCGCCGGCGCGCACAGCCTCTCGGAGATGATCGACCGCGCCGAGTCGGCGCAGGTGCTGTCGAATCAGGACGCGGCGCTGGGACGGCAGGCGCTCGCATTCGAGCACTCGGTGCAGGCCCGGGAACTGCAGCTCAAGCGGCTCCAGGCCCAGCGCCAGCAAGCCCTCAGGGAGAAGGAGGCGCGGAAGCGAGAGGTCGCGTCCGAACTCGGCCGGCAGAAGCGGCTGCTCGCCTCGATCCACACGACGATCTCGCAGCTCCAGGCGCAGGAGGCGGCACGCGAGCGGGCGGCCAGGGCCGCCGCGGCCGCCCGCCTGAGAGCCGAGATCGCGGCGCGCCAGAAGGCCGCACGGGAGGCTGCCGCTCAGGCGCAGCAGGCACAGCAGTCGTCGTCCGCCCCGACCATCGTCGCGCCGCCGCCGGTCAGTGTGCCCACCGGAGGCACCGGCGCAGGCCATGCCGCCGCAGCCTCGATTGCGCTCCGCTATCTCGGCGTCCCGTACCGCTACGGCGGCGCGAGCCCGAGCGGCTTCGACTGCTCCGGCCTCGTGATGTACGTCTACGCCCAGCTCGGGATCTCGCTCCCGCACTACACCGTGGCCCAGTGGAACGCGACCCAGCCGATCTCGTCGCCGGCCCCTGGCGACCTCGTCTTCTTCAACGGCCTCGGCCACGTCGGGATCTACATCGGCGGCGGGCGGTTCGTCAACGCGCCGCACACCGG
>JAICLM010000066.1 GCA_025927435.1 Thermoleophilia bacterium
ACGGCCGGATCAAGGCCTCGCCGCTTGCGCGCCGGATGGCGCGGGAGCGCGGCATCGAGCTCTCGGGGATCCGCGGCACGGGCCCCGATGGCCGGATCGTGGCCGAGGACGTCGAGCGCGCGGAGGCCGGCGGGCCGACCGTTCCGGCGCCCGCACCGACTCTCGTGCCGAGCGGGCAGGTCGAGCGAGTCCCGCTTTCGAACGTCCGCAAGACGATCGCGCGCCGGCTCACCGAGGCGTGGCAGATCCCCGTCTTCCAGCTCCAGGGTTCGGCGGACATGACCCGCGTGAACGCTCTCGTCACCAGCCTCCGCGACCGCGACCCGGAGGTTCGCGTGACGGTCACCGACGTCCTCACGAAAGTCTGCGCGCAGGCGCTCATGCGCCATCGCGAGGTGAACGCGGAGTTCACCGAGGACGCGATCCTCCTCCAGCCGACGGCGAACGTCGGCCTCGCCGTCGCCGCACCGCAGGGCCTCGTCGTGCCGGTCATTCGCAGTGCCGAGCGGCTCTCGCTGACCGAGATCGCAGGCGTGCGCGCCGACCTCGTCGGCCGGGCACGCGAGAGCAAGCTCCGCGCGGAGGATCTCGAGGGCGGCACCTTCACGATCTCGAACCTCGGCATGTACGCGGTGGAGAGCTTCACCGCGGTGCTCAACCCGCCGCAGGCGGCGATCGTCGCCGTCGGCGCGACCGAGGAGCGCGTCGTCCCGGCCGGCGGCAAGACTGCCGTGCGCCCGATGGTCACCCTCACCTGCACCTTCGACCATCGCGCGGTCGACGGCGCCCCCGCTGCCGCCTTCCTCCAGACGCTCAAGGAGAGCCTCGAGGACCCCGGGCTCGCGCTGTAGAACTACGTCCTGATGGCGCCCACGGTCTGGTACCAGGTCCGCAGCCTCGACGACGGCCGCCGCTTCTACCAGGACGTGCTCGGCTTCGAGGAGCTCGCGGTCGACTTCGACGCGCGCTGGTCGGAGCTCAGGCGCGGCGACATGGAGATCGGGCTCGCCGAGGGCGAGCCGCAGGAGAGTGGTGTCGCGCACGTCGACGTCGCCGATCTCAAGGAGGAGGCCGACCGGCTGCGCGAGGCGGGCGTCGAGGTAGGCATCGTTCTCGAGCTGACCGGGGAGATGCGTCTTCTCGACGTGTACGACCCCGACGGCAATCGGATCCAGCTCGCCCAGGAGCTCTAGGCAGGCGACGTGCTTCGCCCGGTCGACCAGCAGGACACGCGCTTTCTCCGCGACATGCTTCGCCACGCCTACCACTGGCGGCTCGGCGATCCCGACCTGCCGGTCTACCGCTACGTCAAGAGCTGGGGGCGGCGCGGCGACGCGGGCGTGATCGCCTCCGCCGGCCCCAACGCGTACGGCGCCGCGTGGTACCGGCTCTTTCCCGCGTCCGCGCCCGGGTTCGGCTTCGTGGACGAGGAGACGCCCGAGCTGACGATCGCCGTCGTCCCGAGCAAGCGCGGCCACGGCACCGGCGCCGAGCTGCTCGAAGCCCTGCTCGAGCAGGCCCGCGCGGAGGGCTTCTCGCGGATCAGCCTCAGCGCCGAGCCGGGGCAGACCGGCTTCTACGAGAAGCACGGCTTCCGCGAGGTCCGCCGCGAGGACCGAACCGTGACGATGGTCGCGGACCTCTGATTACCCTCCACTGCAACGAGACAGGGAGATGAGCATGGAAGTTGACGTCGCCGTCCTGGGGGGCGGCCCCGGCGGCTACTCGGCCGCCATCCGCGCCGCGCAGCTCGGCGCGCAGGTGGCCTGCATCGAGCGGGAGCCCGAGCTCGGCGGGACGTGCCTGCGCGTGGGCTGCATCCCGACCAAGGCATGGGTGCAGACCGCGTTCGCGCTGAAGGAGGCCGAGGAGTCGTTCGCGAAGTTCGGCGTCACGGTGGGGGAGGCGAAGCTCGACTTCGCCGCCTCGAACGCATGGAAGGCGGGCGTCGTCAAGCAGATGACTTCGGGGGTTGCGAGCCTCTTCAAGGCGAACGGCGTCGAGTGGGTCAAGGGGGCGGGCCGCTTCACCGATGCGAACACCATCGCGGTCGAGGGCGGGGAGGACGTCTCCTTCAAGTCGGCGGTCATCGCCACGGGCTCGTACCCGCTCCGCCCGCCGATCGACGGCCTCGACTCGTCGCGCTGCGTCGATTCGACCGGGTTGCTCGCACAGGAGCAGGTGCCCGGCCGGCTCGTCATCCTCGGGGGCGGCATCATCGGCTGCGAGTTCGCGTCGATCTTCAAGCGCTTCGGCAGCGAGGTGACCATCGTCGAGATGCTCGACTCCCTGATTCCGCAGGAGGACGCCGACGCGGCGAAGGAGCTCAGGAAGCAGTTCGAGAAGCGCGGGATCGTGCTCCAGCTCGGCAAGCAGTGTACGAAGGTCGACGATGACGGCTCGCAGCTCACGGTCCACTACGGCGACGGCGAGACGGTTCAGGCCGATCTGATGCTCGTCTCCGTCGGCCGGGGCCCGCTCGTCGAGGGAATCGGGCTCGAGGAGGCCGGAGTCGAGTACGACCGGCGGAGCGGCGTCACGACCGACGACCATCGGCGCACGAGCGTTCCGCACATCTACGCCGTGGGCGATTGCGCCGGCTACTGGCAGCTCGCGCACACCGCGTTCCGCGAGGGCGAGATCGCCGCCGAGAACGCGACGGGCCACGAGGCCACCTTCGACAACCGCGCCATCCCGCGCCCGATCTACACCGATCCGGAGATCGCGGCGGTCGGGCTGACCGAGGCGGAAGCGCGGGAGCAGTACGGCGACGACGTCGCGGTCGGCCAGTTCCCGTGGATCGCGAACGCGCGCGCCGTGATGCAGGACGAGACGGTCGGCTGGGTCAAGTCGATCCACGAGACCCGCTACGGCGAGCTCCTCGGCCTCGTCATGGTCGGCCCGCACGTGACCGACATGGTCGAGGCCGGAGTCGTCGCGATCGACGCGGAGTCCACGGTCGAGACCGTCGCGGACGGCATCGCGCCGCATCCGACGCTCTCCGAGGCGATCAAGGAGGCAGGGCTCGTCGCGCTCGGCCGCGCCATCCACATTCCGAACCGCAAGCGGCGGGCGGCCGCACCCGCTTAGGCTGCGTTGAGCCGGAGAGGAGACTGGCATGACAATCGTGAACAGGCGGAACGCCGTCGTGGGCTATCTCGCCATCAAGACGGGAAAGGTCGTCGCGCGTCGCAAGGCGAAGCAGGTCGGCGGGAAGCTGACCCCGCCCTGGGGCAACACCAACAACAAGAGCGACAAGAAGGGCCACAAGCAGAGCAAGAAGTCTTGAGCGGGCTCTTCCGTTCCTCGATCGACGGCCTTGTTCCCTACGAGCCGGGCAAGCCGGTCGAGGCGGTGCAGCGGGAGCTCGGGCTGGAGCGCGTCGTCAAGCTCGCCTCGAACGAGGGGCCGTTCCCGCCGTTCCCGGCGGCGCTCGAGGCGATGCAGCGCGCCGCGCTCGAGCTCAACCGCTATCCGGACGGCGGCGCCTGGACGCTGCGCACCGAGCTCGCGGAGCGGCACGGCGTCGCCTTCGAGGAGCTCGTCGTCGGCGCCGGCGCCGACGGGATCATCGATCTGCTCGCGCAGGCGACGCTCGATCCGGGCGACGAGGTCGTGTGCGGCTGGCCGTCGTTTCCAAGCTACGTCCTCACGGCCGCGAAGCTCGGCGCCGAGGCGCGGCGCGTCCCCCTGAGCGACCACACGTACGACCTCGAAGGCCTGCTCGCCGCAATCGGCCCGCGGACGAAGCTCGTCTACGTCTGCCACCCGAACAACCCGACGGGGACAGCGAACGGCCGGGACGAGCTCGTCAAGTTCCTCGACCGGCTCCCCGACCACGTCCTCTGCGTCCTCGACCAGGCGTACTTCGAGTACAGCGACGACCCGGACTACGTCGACGGGCTCGAGCTCTTTCGAGAGGGCCGCCGGATCGCGGTGCTGCGCACCTTCTCCAAGATCTACGGGCTCGCCGGTCTGAGGGTCGGCTGGGGCGCGGCTCCGGCGGACGTCGCCGCGGCGACGAGCAAGGTGCGGCGCGCGTTCGACGTGGCGGCGACGGCCCAGGCGGCCGCACTCGCGAGCCTCGACGACGCCCAGGAGATCGCGCGGCGCCGGGAGCTGAACGCGACAGGTCGCGACCGGTTGACCGAGATCCTGCGCGGTCACGGGCTCGAGCCGGCGGGCCCGTCTCGCGGCAACTTCCTGTTCGCCGACGTTGGAGGCGGCCGGGAACTGTTCGAGCGGCTGCAACGCGAGGGCGTCATCGTGCGTCCGCTCGACGGCTTCGGCGCCCCGGAGGCGATTCGCGTGACCGTCGGCACGCCGGAGGAGAACGAGTTCTTCGCTGTCGGGTTGGGACACGTCCTTTCGGGCGTCTCGTAACCAGCCAGCATCGGTGGTACTTTCGGGCGAGCCCTTGAGCTCCCAACGAAATGACGCACGGGTCGTCTGGGCACGCTGTGCGGCGCGCTGCCGCCTCCTCGGTCGCGTGAATAGCGCCGCTGTTCACGCTCCCTGCGTCCCTGCGTCGCACTCGCCCATCGCACCCGGTCGACGCGTGGTCACTCCGGCAGGAGTTCTGTGAGGCTCTCGTCGGCCCAGCTCACGCCGCTCAGGCTGCCGGGGTTCCGGAGCCTGTTCTTCGCGACGCTCGCGTCGAGTGCGGGGACGCTTCTCGCCGCCGTCGCGCTCGTGATCGACGTTCAGCAGCGGACGGACTCCGGACCCTGGGTCGCCGCGGTGGTCATCGTCGAGTTTCTGCCGACGGTCGTCGTGGGGCTCCTGCTCGGGCCGCTCCTCGACCGGCTCGACCGCCGCTCGCTGATGATCGCCGCGGACGCCGTCCGGGTGGGGGTCTTCGTGGCGTTGCCGTTCGCCCCGAGCGTGGGGTGGATCGTCGGCCTCGCAGCCGTCGCCGGTCTCGCGACCGGCTTCTTCCGTCCGGCTGTCTACGCGGGAATCCCGAACCTCGTCCCCGACGCGGAGCTGCCCAACGCGAACGCGCTGCTGCAGACGGTCGAGAACGTGAGCTGGGCGGTCGCGCCGGTGCTCGGCGGCGTCCTCGCCACTGCAGCGGGCCCGTCGCTTGCGTACGCGATCAACGCGGCCTCCTTCGCCGTCTCCATCTCGCTCGTCGTGCGGATCCCCTCGCGCCTGTTGCAGAGCGAGCGCGCCCTCTCGCGCGGCCACTGGCGCGATCTGCGCGACGGCTTCAGCGCGACCCTTCGCTCGCCCTCGATGCGGGCCGTGCTCGTCGCCTGGGGCATCGCCTCCCTGGCGACGGGTGCTGCCAACGCCGTCGAGATATTCCTCGCCAAGCACACGTTCTCGTCCGGCGACATCGGCTACGGGCTCCTCTACGGCGCGATGGGGACCGGCCTCGTGGTGGGAAGCTTCGCCAGCGCGAGTGTGCTGTCCCGCTCCGGCGTCGCGCGCACCTATGGCGCGAGTCTCACGCTGATGGCGATGGGCTATGTCGGGGCGGCGTCGAGCCCCAACGTCTGGATCGCGGCCGTCTGCGTCCTGGTCTCCGGCGTCGGCAACGGCGCGGCCATCGCGTGCAACGCGCTGCTCGTCCAGCGCGGCACCTTCGACCTCATGCGCGGCCGCGCGCTGACCTTCGTGATGAGCATCACCTACGTCCTCGTCGGTGCGGGCAACGGGATCGGCGGTCTGCTCCTCGACCCGACGGGCCCGCGCTGGATCTGGGGCGCCTGCGGCGCGACGCTGGCGGTCGCCGCGGTCGCCGGACGGCTGATGGCGCGCAAGCTCGGCAGCGAGACGCCCGCCGAGGCCGAGGTACGGGCCGAGCCCACACGCGTGGCAGCCGCGCACTAGAGTCCGCGCGGTGCCGGGCCGCCGTGAGTGGACGCGTGACGATCTTGCGGCCGGCGTCCGGGAGGGCGACCGGCGTGCGCTCGCCCGCGCGATCTCGCTCGTCGAGGACGGCGATCCGCTGGCGTACGGCGTCGTCGCCGACCTCTATCCGCAGACCGGGGCCGCGTACTCGGTCGGTGTCACCGGGCCGCCGGGAGTCGGGAAGTCGAGCCTCGTCTCTGCCCTGATCCGGCTCGTCCGCGAGCGGGAAGTGACGGTCGGCGTCGTCTCGGTCGATCCCTCGAGTCCCTTCACGCACGGCGCGCTGCTCGGTGACCGGATCCGGCTCAGCGACCACTTCCTCGACCCCGACGTGTTCATCCGCTCGATGGGGACGCGGGGCCATCTCGGCGGCCTCGCCGAGGCCGCGCTGCAGGCGCTGCTCGTGCTCGACGCGGCCGGCAAGGACGTCGTCTTCCTCGAGACGGTCGGCGCTGGACAGAGCGAGGTCGAGGTGATCGGGATCGCCGACACCGTTTTGCTCGTCCTCATGCCCGGCTCCGGTGACGCGGTGCAGGCGTTGAAGGCGGGGATCATGGAGATCCCGGACGTGATCGCGATCAACAAGATGGATCACCCGGCCGCCAAGACGATGCTGAACGAGGTGCGCTCGATTCTTGCCCTCGACCGCAGCCACGACTGGAACCCGCCGATCGTCCTGACGGAGGCCGTGCGCGGTGAGCACGTGGTGGAGCTGTGGGAGAAAGTCGAGGAGCACCGAGCGTTCCTCGAGCAGAGCGGGCAGCTCGAGGAGCGGCGCCGCGCGAATCTCGCGCGCGAGGTCTTCGCGGTCGCCTCGAGCCGGGCGAGCCGCCACCTCGAGCGGGCGGTCGCCGACGACGCCGAGTTGAGGCGGCTGCTCGCCGAGGTGCAGGCACGTGAGCTCGACCCGCTGAGCGCGGTACGGGAGATACTCGAGAAGGTGTTCCGGATCCACGATGGCGACGGCGACCGCACCCGGCCTTCCTGAGATCGAGCGCGCGCGCGAGCGGCTCCACGGAGTCGCGCGCGTAACGCCGGTCTTCCCCTCCGAGACGCTGTCGCGGATCGCGGAGCGGACGGTGATCCTCAAGGCGGAGAACCTCCAGCGGACGGGCTCGTTCAAGATCCGCGGCGCCTACGTCAAGCTCTCGAGCCTCGAGTCCGAGCGGCTTGCCGCCGGCGTCGTCGCGGCGAGCGCCGGCAACCACGGCCAGGCGGTCGCGTGGGCGGCACGCGAGCTCGGCGCGCCCGCGCGGATCTTCATGCCGCAGGACTCGCCGATGGCCAAGGTCGACGCCACCCGCAACTACGGGGCCGAGGTCGACCTCACCGGTGTCGGCTTCGAGGAGAGCCTTGAGGCCGCGTTCGCGTACGCCGAGCAGGAGGGCGCGGAGTTCATCCATCCGTACCTGGATACGTACGTGATGTCGGGTCAGGGCACGATCGGGCTGGAGCTCGCGGAGCAGGTCGACGACCTCGAGACGGTCGTGCTCCCGATCGGGGGAGGCGGGCTCGCGTCGGGCATCTCGATCGCCCTGCGCGCGGCACGGCCGGGGCTGCGGATCGTCGGCGTGCAGGCGGCGGGCACGCGGCCGGGTGGATCGGGCTACACGATCGCCGACGGGATCGCCGTCAAGGAGCCGGGTGAGGTGACGATGGGGATCCTCGGCGAGACGCTCGATGACATCGTCACGGTCGACGACGAGCAAATCGCGGAGGCGATCGTCCTGCTGGCCGAGCGGACGAAGCTCGTCGTCGAGGGTGCGGGCGCCGCGAGCGCGGCCGCGATGCTGCAGGGTCTGGTCGGCGGCGGATCCGGGCCGGTGCTCGCGCTTCTCTCCGGCGGCAACATCGACGCGTCGCTCATGGTGCAGGTAATGCGGCGCGGCCTGGCGCTCGCCGGGCGCTACCTCGTCGTCCGCACCCGTGTCCTCGACCGGCCGGGAGAACTCGCGAGACTGCTCGACCTGCTCGCGGGGGAGCGAGTGAGCGTCGTCGAGGTCGAGCACCAGCGCGAAGCCATCGGCGTCCCGGTCGGTTACACCGGCGTCGAGCTCACGCTGCTCACGCGCGATCCCGAGCACTGCGAGCAACTGCTCGAGCAGATGCGCGGCTGGGGCTATCCCGTAGAACGCCTCGACTGAGGCCTCATAGACTCCGCGCAGATGCTCCTCTGCCCGGTCTGCAACCAGGACAACACGGAGACCGCGCGCTTCTGCCAGGCGTGCGGCGCTGCGTTGACGAGCGAGCCGCCGCGCGAGGAGCGCAAGGTCGTGTCCGTACTGTTCGCCGACCTCGTCGGTTTCACCTCGCGCGCGGAGCAGCTCGATCCGGAGGACGTCCGCGCCGTGCTCGCGCCGTACTGGGAGCGGTTGCGCAGCGAGCTGGAGAAACGCGGCGGGACGGTGGAGAAGTTCATCGGCGACGCGGTGATGGCGCTCTTCGGCGCGCCGGTCGCGCACGACGACGATCCGCTGCGGGCGGTCGGCGCGGCCCTCGCGATCCGAGACTGGGCACGCGAGGAGGACGACCTGCAGGTGCGCATCGCCGTCAACACCGGCGAGGCGCTCGTCATGCTCGGGGCCCGGCCCGGCGAAGGGGAGGGGATGGCGGCGGGTGACGTCGTCAACACGACGGCACGGCTGCAGACCGCTGCGCCGGTGAACGGCGTGCTCGTCGGCGAGACGACCTACCGCGCGACCCGCGACGTCGTCGAGTACGCGGAGCACGAACCGGTGGTGGCGAAGGGGAAGTCCGATCCGATCCCGGTCTGGGAGGCGGTACAGGTGCGCTCTCGTCTCGGGATGGACGTCGAGCGCCCGGTGTTGCCGCTCGTCGGTCGCACACGCGAGCTCGGGGTGATCGTGGACGCGTTCGAGCGCGCCAGGTCCGAGCGCGAGCCGCAGCTCGTGACGCTCGTCGGCGTTCCCGGCATCGGCAAGTCACGTCTCGTCGGGGCGTTCTTCTCCCAGCTCGAAGGAGCGCCGGATCTCGTGTGGTGGCGGCAAGGCCGTGCGCTGCCCTACGGCGACGGCGTCAGCTTCTGGGCAGTGGCGGAAATGGTGAAGGCGCAAGCGGGGATCGCGGAGAACGATCCGCCTGAGGTCTGCGCCGGGAAACTCCGCGCCAGCGTCGAGCAGCTGGTGGGGGACGACGCGGAGCGCGGCTGGGTGACCGATCATCTGCTTCCGCTCGTCGGCGTCGAGCAACGGAGCGGCGGCGGCGAGAGCGCGCCTGCGTGGCGGGCGTTCTTCGAGAGCCTCGCCGAACGGCGTCCGCTCGTCATGGTCTTCGAGGACATGCACTGGGCCGACGACGGCCTACTCGACTTCATCGACCATCTCGTCGACTGGGCGACGGGGGTTCCGATCCTCGTGATTGCGACGGCGCGGCCGGAGCTGCTCGACCGCCGGCAGGCGTGGGGCGGCGGCAAGCTGAACGTCTCGACGATCGCGCTGACGCCGCTGAGCGACGAGGAGTCTGCGCAGGTCATCCACGGCGTCCTCGACCAGGCCGCCCTGCCTGCCGACACGCAGCGGGCGCTGCTCGAACGAGCCGGCGGGAATCCTCTGTACGCCGAGCAGTTCGCGCGCCTGTACACGGAGCGAGGCTCGGCCGACGACCTGCCGCTGCCCGAGACGGTGCAGGGGTTGATCGCCGCGCGGCTCGATGGCCTCTCGCCGGAGGAGAAGCGGATCGTCCAGGACGCGTCGATCTACGGCAAGGTCTTCTGGGCAGGAGCTGTCGCCGCCGACGAGGACGCGCTGCATTCGCTCGATCGCAAGGGGATCTTGCGGCGTGAGCGCCGCTCGGCTGTCGGCGGTGAAACGCAGTACGTGTTCCGGCACGTGCTGGTCCGCGACGTCGCCTACGGCCAGATCCCGCGCGCGGCTCGCGGTGAGAAGCACGTCGCCGCTGCAGACTGGATCGAGTCGCTCGGCCGCGCCGACGACCACGCGGAGCTGGTC
>JAICLM010000082.1 GCA_025927435.1 Thermoleophilia bacterium
GAAGCCGAGCGCGTGCCGCAGCGGAATGAGCGAGCTGCCCCGATGTGCCGCGGTCTGGAGCTCGTCGAGCGAGAGGATCGTGTACCCGTCGCTCACTCGCTCGCTTCGCGCAGGGCAGCGAGCACGACCGGATCGATCGCGCCGTCGCCGTCCACCCGCTCCTCGAGGTTCTCGACGCCGGCCCACGCGTCGAGCGAGTCGTAGCCCAGGCGGGCCAAGCGCTCCTCGACCTCGGCCCGCAGCGCGCCCTCGAGCGGGAGCCAGTCCTCGCGCGGGCTCAGTCCGAACAGGCGCTGATGGAGCTCGAAGAGACGGTGCAGCTCCTGCACCGGCCGCGGATGGTCGTCGACACGGAGGTCGACGAGGACGTTCGACAGGGCCGCATAGCCGCCGTCCTTCTGCACGACGAGGAGAGACGCCGACTGCTGGCCGCGCCGGTCGCCTCCAGCCGCCTGCGCCGCGGCGAGGCACTCGATCAACCGTTGCGCGAGCGGCAGCTGCGCGCTCGCCTCGAACGTCGTCGCGAGCGCGGCCACTGTCTTCTCGCCGACGAGGATGTTGCCCTGCGCCGCGTAGCCGTGCCCTGTGCGGTGCCCGGCCCAGTCGTTGCAGCCTGACCCGGTCCAGCTCGCGCTGGCTCCTTCGCCGTCGACAATTCCGAGCTGCCGTTCGTCGCGGCCCTCGTCCTCGGACGTCAAGCGCTCCACTACTTCGCTCGCGCTCAGGCCCTCCCGCAGGAGTGTCAGCCCGTTGGGTCCGAAGCTCGGGTTCGCGTACGCCTGCGTCGCGATCGCCCCCACCTCCGGCTCGGCCCAGGGGACGACCGAGCCCACGGCGAGGAACTTCGACTGGACGGCAACACCCCACTGCCTCGCCTCGAGGTCGCACGCGGCGATCGAGTACGTGGCGACGGGAGGATCAGCCATACGTCAGCGCGGTGAGGTCGAGCTCGAGGAGGTCTCGTCGCTCCTCGGGCACGAGCACGGCGGCCACCTCGGGCCGCGCGAGCGCCGCGCGCACCTCCTCGGGCGACGCGGCGCGCACCACCACGGGCCGTCCTGCCTCGAACGCCTCGGCGATCGGCTGCAGGTCGCCCACGCTGTCGACCACGAGCGCCTCCTCGGTGGGCACCGCCGGGTCGCCTTCGACCGCCAGTTCCGGCACGCGCCGGCCTGTTCCGCCCCACCAGCGCTCTCTCACAGGGTCACCGAGACGCCCGGCTCCAGCTCGTCCACCTGGACGTTTGGCGCGAGCTCGCGCAGCTGGGCCGGCGTCCCCTTGAGCGGCGGGAATGTGCCGTAGTGACAGGGGATGCAGCGCTTCGTGCCGAGCAACTCGAGCGCGAGTGCCGCCTCCCGCGGATCCATGGTGTAGTGGCCGCCGATCGGGAGGATCGCGACATCCGGCTCGTAGAGTCTGCGGATGATCTGCATGTCGCCGAACACGCACGTGTCGCCGGCGAAGTAGAGCTTCGGCCCGTTCTCGACGGCGGCCACGATGCCGACCGGCTCGCCCATGTACTCGAGATCGTTGTTCGAGCTCGAGTGGTGCGCGTTGGTGAGCGTGAACTTGACGCCCGCGGCCTCCACGGTTCCGCCCTTGTTCGGATCGAGGACGTTCTCCACGCCCTGCTTTCCCTGCAGCCAGTCGGCCATCTCGACCGGGGCGATGACGGTGCAGCCGTGCTTCTTCGCCAGCTCGACCGTGTCGCCGAGGTGGTCGCCGTGGCCGTGAGTGAGCGCGATCACGTCGATCCGCTCGGGCTCCAGCTCGGACTCCGGGCACTTCGGATTCCCGTTCAGGAAGGGGTCGACGTAGATTCGCTTCCCGTCCGGCGTGTCGAAGCGGAAGGTTGCGTGGCCGAGCCAGGTCAGGGTCGTTTCCGGCATGCGTGAGCTCCTTGGAGTGGGACGCCGCGAGCCTACTCAGGAAGGACCGTCCGATGCGGCCGTGAACCTTTGGGTGTGGGTTCGCGGCTCCTGCCCCTGGTGCTCGCGACGGCCGCGCTTGCGGCCGGGACCGCAGGTCTCGGCGGGCTCGCGCTCTGGGTAGGGCTCCTGACGGTGCCCGCGGCCGCCGCGGCGACCTTCGTCGCGATCAGCGACACGCTCGAGGGACGACCCGCGCTGCTCCGTGCCGTCACGGGCAGCCTCGCGCTCGTGCTCGTCGTCCTCGCGTCGGCGGCGCGGCAGAACGCGCCGACGGAGACGGGCGCCTCCCCGCTCGCGACCTGGGCGCTCGTGCTCGCGCTGCTGGCGTACGGGATCCCGTTCGTGGTCTGGATGCTCGAGCCGATGCGCGTGCCGCGGCGGACGCGCCGACAGCGCCGCCTACGGCCGGCCGAGGTCGACGAGCTCCTCTCCCGCGCAGCCTGAGTCGTAGTCCGGCGAGCGATGGAGCGGTTCGTTCTCGCAGACAGGCGGGCGGCGCCCCGCCGGAGACCGGCGGGACGCCTGAGAAGATCCACCTAGCGGCGGGCCAGGCGGAACGCCACGACCTTGCTCGACGAGATTCCGCCGCTCGTCGGCTCGCCCTGCTTCCACGTGCGCACGAAGATCGTCAGCAGCCGCTGTTGCCGGCTGACGGGGAATCCGGCTCGCCGCCCCTCCGTCAGGACGACGGAGCCGTCGGCGCCCGTCGCGGCCTGTCCCACCGCGAACTGGTTGTACGGGACCGCGGTTGCGAAGACGGACGCGCCCTGCACAGGACGGCCGTTGCAGGCGGTGACCTTGACGTGGAGGTGGATCGCGTCCGTCGAGCGCCTCACCTGCGGGGTGACCGATGCGGCGGAGATGACGAGCCGCGCCGGCGGCGTGAGCGAGGTGATCGGGATCGCGCCGGCCCCGGGCGGACAACCGGCCGGCGGCACGGCGATCGTCTGCGCGGACGACGCGGTCGTCGATCCGCTCCCGTTACGCGCCGTCACCGAGATGCGGAGCGTGTGACCGATGTCGGAGTAGGTGACGGTGTAGATCTTCGTGGTGGCGCCGGAGATCGCGAGGCAGGCGTTGCCGGCTGCATCGCACCGGAGCCACTGGAAATGGAACGAGGTCGGGCTGTTCTTCCAGGTTCCGCGCGTCGCCACCAGCGTGATCCCGACCTCGGCCACCCCGGAGATGGTCGGCGGCGTCTTCGGCGACGGGCGTGCGTTGCTCTCGGCGGCGCGGCCGGAGCCCGGCTGCCCCAAAACCGCTCCGAGAAGTAGGCCGGCTGTAACAGCCAGCAAGAATCCCAGCCTGGTTCGCGTGAGGTGCGCTCGTAGCATGGCCGGCTCCTTGGGTCGAGAGAGTGAGCCGCTGTCTTACCCCGCCGCCGTCGGCCGTGACGGCCCGGGGGTGCGAGCTTGCAGATTCTTTGCAGGCCGCTTTCAGAGAGGCAACGCGGACGCCGCGTCGCGCGCCAGGTCGATCAGCGGCTGGACGGCGAAGAGCGAGCCGACGGAGACGACGAGCGCCGCGCCGACCGCCACGTGCAGGAGCGTCTCCTTCGCCGGCGCACCGCCGGTCACCGCCGGTCGCAGTCCCAGCTCCGCGGTCGGCCGCATGTACATCGCCCGCACGATCGCGAGGTAGTAGTAGAGGCTGATGAGCGTCGCGAGCACGCCGACGATCACGAGCCACACCCAGCCGTGCTGGTACGCGGCGGCGAAGACGTAGAACTTGCCCACGAAACCGCCGCCGAGCGGCAGGCCGGCGAAGCCGAACACGAAGAACCACATGGCGACACCGAGGAAGGGTCGCTCCCAGCCGAAGCCGGCGAGGTGTTCGAGCGTCACCGGGACTCCGAGCTCCCGCTCGCGCGCGGCGACGACGGCGAACGAGCCGAACGCGGCGGCCGAGTAGGGGATGAGGTAGTACATGAGCGCGCGCCCGCCGAGCGCGCTGCCTGCGCTGAGCCCGATGAGCATGAACCCGGCCTGTGCGATCGCGGAGTAGGCGAGGATTCGCTTCACGTTCCTCTGCACGAGGGCGGCGAAGTTCCCGATCGCCAGAGAGACCGTCGCGATGATCGCGAACGCCCAGCCCCAGAGGTGCTGGTTCTGCGGGAAGGCTGTCGTCATCACGCGGAACGTGAGGAGCAGTGCCGCGACCTTGGTCGCCGATCCCATCCAGGCGGTGACCGTGGTCGGCGCGCCCTCGTAGACGTCGGGCGTCCACATGTGGAACGGCGCAGCCGACATCTTGAAGCCGAGGCCCGCAATCATCAATGCGATCCCGGTGACCACGAACGTGTCGCCGGTGAGCCCTTGCGACCCGATCGCGGAGGCGATGCCGTCGAACGAGATCTTCCCCGTCGCGCCGTAGACGAGCGCCGAGCCGAAGAGGAGCGCGCCGGCGCCGAACGAGCCGACGACGAGGTACTTCAGCCCCGCTTCGAGCGAGCCCTCGAGCTCGTAGTCGATCGCGCACATCACGTACAGCGCGATCGAGAACCACTCGAGGGCGAGGAACAGCACCATGAGGTTCGCCGCGCCGACGAAGAACGCCATCCCCGCGCCCGAGGCGAGCAGGAGTGCGAAGAACTCCGCGACGTGGTCGTCCCGCCGGGCGAGGTCGGCGTAGGTGCGCCAGCCGGGCACGTGCTCGAACGCGAGGAGCGTCGTGACGAGCCCGATGCCGCAGAGGATGACCTGGCTCAGGGCGGTCCAGCGGTCACGGTAGAACGCGCCGGCGACGATCGTGTGCCCGTTCGCGCTGTCCACGTAGAGCCAGATCGAGAGGACGATCCCGGCGACGAAGCCGACGGCCGAGATCGACGCGGCTGCGAGGCGCCGGCCGGCGCGCGGCACGACGACGGCGCAGAGGAGTGCGAGAAAGGCGGTGCCGACCAGCGCGAGGATCGGACTCAGCCCGAACCAGTCGATGGAGGGTGTGTTGATCACTTGAACTGACTCCGCACGGCTGCCGTCGGCGAGTCGGGGGCGAAGGCGTGGCTGCTGATCCCGGCGGGCCAGGCCGAGAGGAAGAGCAGTCCGGCCACCAGCGGCACCACGAGCGCGAGCTCTCCCGGCCGCAGGTCGAGCGCCTCGTCCGAGACCGTCGAGCCGCGGGCCTCGTGCAGCACCGCCGAGATCAGCCGCAGCATGTACATCGCGGCGAGCACGATCGCGCCGGCGCCGATCGCCGCCCACCACCAGTCGCGCTGGAAGACGCCGGCGAGGATGAGGAACTCACCGGCGAACGCGGCCGAGCCGGGCACCGCGAGCGAGATGACCCCCACGGTCATCAGCAGCGTCGCGAGCGCTGGTCTCCCTCGCGCCATTCCGCCGAGCAGCCGGAACTCGCCCGTCGTCGTCCGCCGCTCGACTGCGCCGGCGATCAGGAAGAGCGAGATCGAGATCAGCCCGTGCGCGACCATCTGCAGCACGGCGCCGTCGAAGCCGAGGTCGGTCCCGGCGAAGAGGCCGAGCGCGATCAGGCCCGACTGGGCGAGGGACGAGTACGCGACCACGCCCCTGAAGTCGGGCGAGCGAAAGGCGAGCAGCGAGCCGTACACGAGCGCCGCGGCGGCGAGCGCGAGCACCGTCGTCCGGTAGAAGGACGTCGGGTCGGGGAACTTCGTGATCGCGATCCGCAGCATCCCGTACAGGCCTGCCTTCGCGATCACGCCGGACAGCACGGCGGCCACCTCGGGCGGCGCCTCGCGGTACGCGTCGGGCAGCCAGCCGTGGAAGGGGAATAGCGGCGCCTTGATCACGAACGCGACCATGAAGCCGAGGAAGAGCCAGCGGCTGCCGCTCATCGGCCCGTCCACGAGGTCGAACGTCCCGGCCTGGAGGCCGTAGACGACGATCGCCGCGAGCATCAGCAGCGAGCCCGACATCGTGTAGATCACGAACTTGATCGTGGCCTCCATCCGCCGTGCGCCGCCCCAGACGCCGATCAGGATGTAGAGCGGGATCAGCATCGCCTCGAAGAAGGCATAGAAGAGGAGCAGGTCCTGCGACTCGAAGACGCCGACCGTCGCGCCCGTGAGCAGGAGCATCAGCCCGAAGTACGCGCGCGGCCGGTCGCGGCCGACCCAGAAGCCGTAGGCCGTGCAGGCCGCCATCCCGACAACGGTGAGGCCGACGAGCCAGAGCGAGAAGCCGTAGACGCCGACGTGATACGAGACGCCGAGGTCGCCGAACCAGTTCGCGCGCTCCTCCATCTGGAGGCCCGGCTGGGAGAAGTCGAAGTGCGCCGCCTGCCTGATCCAGAACCCGACCTCGGCGAGCGAGATGAGCAGTGCGAGGCTGCCCGTCGCGTAGCGGGAGAGCGGCAGCAGCCAGATGAGGACCGCGCCGCCGATCGGGAGCCAGATGAGGACCGAGGTCAGGTAGCTCGAGCTCATCTGGCGATCAGGAAGGCGAGCACGACGCCGGCCGCTCCCGCGGCGAGGAACAGGACGTAGGTGCGCAGCAGGCCCGTCTGGATGCGGCGCACAAGGCCGCCCGTCTCGAGCGTCACGTCGCCGAGGTCGGGGCCGGTCTGCAGCACGACCGGCTCCTCGAACTCGCGGCGGAGGAAGGTGGCCGTCTCAGCGGACGGCCCGTAGAAGATCCGGTCGTAGAGCCGGTCGAAGTAGAACTTGTTCTCGAGGACCCGCCGCAGCGACGGAGCCGCGGGGATCGCGAGCTTCCGCTCGGAGTAGACGGCCCAGGCGACGGCGATGCCGGCGATGCCGACGATCACCGTCACGACGGAGGTCACGTACTCCTGGGTGGAGCTCACCTCGGCCGCGGCCAGCGTGGGGGCGACCGGAGCGAGCCAGTGGGTGATCGGCTCCCAGAGCGGCGGCCACTGGATCCAGCCGCCCACGGTCGCGAGCACGCCCAGGACGCCGACCGGGACGAGCATCGTCCACGCCCCTTCCCGGCCGTGATGGTCGTGGTAGTGCTCGCGGACGAACGGGCTCGGCTCGCCCGGGAAGACGAGGAACCAGAGCCGGAAGGTATAGAGCCCCGTGAGGAAGGCGCCGGCGATGCCGCAGGCGTAGAAGACGTACCCGTACCAGCCGATGTTGAGCGTCGAGGCGATGATCGGGTCCTTCGAGAAGAAGCCGGAGAACGGCGGGACACCCACCAGGGCGAGCGCGCCGGCGAGGAAGCACCACTTCGTGAACGGCATCACGCGCCCGAGGCCGCGCATGTTCCGGATGTCCTGCTCGTTGGCGAGCGCGTGGATCGCGAGACCCGCCGTCATGAAGAGCAGCGCCTTGAAGAAGGCGTGCGTCATCAGGTGGAACATCCCGTTTGCGTAGCCACCGACCCCGGCGCCGAGGAACATGTAGCCGATCTGCGACATCGTCGAGTAGGCGATGACGCGCTTGATGTCCGTCTGCACGAGTGCGATCAGGCCGGCAACGAGCAGCGTGAGCGCACCTGTGCCGGCTGCGATCAGCTCGATCGTCCGCGCCTGCTCGAAGATCGGATGGGTCCGCGCGATCAGGTAGACGCCCGCGGTGACCATCGTCGCCGCGTGGATGAGGGCGCTGACCGGGGTCGGGCCCTCCATCGCGTCTGGCAGCCACGTCTGAAGCGGGATCTGCGCCGACTTCGCCACCGCGCCGCCGAGCAGGCCGAGGGCGACGAGGTTCGCCTGGGTCGAGGAGAGGTGAGCGTCGAGGACCGAGAACGAGAGGGAGTTCGTGTGCGCGATCAGGATGAAGAACGCGAGCGCCATGGTCGCGTCGCCGATTGCGTTCATCACGAAGGCCTTCTTCGCGGCCTGCACCGCGCTGGGCCGCTCGTGCCAGAAGCCGATCAGCAGGTACGAGGAGAGGCCGACCAGCCCCCAACCGATGAGCAGCATGAGCAGGTTGCCGCCTTCGACGAGTAGGAGCATCGAGAAGACGAAGAACGCGATGTACGCGAAGTAGCGGCGCTCCTCGTCGTCGCCGTCCATGTAGCCGATCGAGTAGAGGATGATCAGCCCGCTGACGCCGCTGACGATCAGCATCATCATCGCGCTCAGCGGGTCGACGAGGAGCTGCAGGCCGACGTGAAAGTTCCCCGACTGGAGCCACGTCCAGGCGGTTGTGATCTCCCCGTGGTGTCCCGTAGAGCCGCGGACGCCGAAGAACGCCCAGACCGCGCCGCCGAAGGCGACGAAGACGCTCGTCGTAGCGATCCAGCCGGCAGCCACGCGCGGCAGCCACGACCCGCCGAGCAGGATCAGGATCGTGCCGACGAGCGGCGCGAGCAGGCAGAGCCAGGCTCCTCCGGTCATCCCCTCAGCTCCGAGAGCGTGTCGACGTCGAGCGAGAGGTCACGCCGGTTGAGCGCGACGACGAGGCCCAGCCCGACGCAGACCTCCGACGCCGCGACGGCCATCACGGCGAGCGCGAAGATCTGGCCTGCGCCGTTGTGCCAGTGGCGCGAGAGCGCGATCAGCGCGAGGTTCCCCGCGTTCAGCATCAGCTCGAGCGAGAGGAGCACGACGAGCGTGTTGCGCCGGATCAGGACGCCGAGCGCGCCGATCCCGAACAGCACGGCGGCGACGGCGAGGTACCAGGCGGTGTCGGGCCCGAGCATCAGACTGTCGCTCTC
>JAICLM010000297.1 GCA_025927435.1 Thermoleophilia bacterium
CAGAGAACGAGGAAGGGCCCGGCACGGTTACGCACGTACCCTCACGCGCATGAACAGTGAGTTCTCGCGGGACGAGATCGCGCGGGCCCGCGCCTACCACGGGCCGCTCTATCTCGCCCTGCTCGCGGATCTCGCGCTCTCGGCCGGCCTGCTGGCTGCGCTCGCCTGGAGCGCGCTCGGGGACTGGCTGTTCTCGCCCCTCCAGTCGCTCTCGCCGGTAGCAGCCGCCGCGGCCTACGCCGCCCTGGTCACGGCGTTCTCGAGCTTCCTCCGCACACCCCTCGCGTGCTGGCGCGGCTGGTGGCGCGAGCGGCGCTGGAGCTTCTCGACGCAGGGACTCGGTGGCTGGCTGGGTGACCGCGCCAAGGGCCTCGGCGTCTCGGCCCTCCTGGGAGCGGCGGCCTGGGCTGCGGCCGTCGCGCTTGCGCGGGCGCTGCCGGGCTGGTGGGCGTTGCCGGCCGGCGCCGCGCTCGCGCTCGCCGTGCTCCTGCTCTCGTTCGTCGCGCCCGTCGTTCTCGAGCCACTCTTCAACCGCTTCCGGCCGCTCGAGGAAGAAACACTCGCGGCGAGCCTCCGTGTGCTCGCGCAGCGCGCGGGCGTCCCGGTTCGAGAGGTGCTCGTCGCCGACGCCAGCCGCCGCACGACGAAGGTCAACGCGTACGTATCGGGCATCGGCCGCACGCGACGCGTCGTCGTCTTCGACACGCTGCTCGAGGCGGCGGGCCCGGCGGAGGTCGAGGTCGTAGTCGCGCACGAGCTCGGGCATCGGCGCGACGGGCACGTGGCCAAGTTCACGCTGCTCGGGATGGTCGGCGCCGCTGTCGCCGTCGTGCTGGTGTGGGCCGTGCTCGGGACGCGCGTCGCCGACCCGCGCACGTTGCCGCAGGCCCTGCTGTTGCTCCTCGCCTTCGAGCTCGTGGCTCTCGCCCCGGGCGCGGCGCTGTCGCGCCGCTTCGAGCGCGCCGCCGACCGCTGCTCGCTCGAGCTCACGAGGCAGCCCGCGGCGTTCGCGCGTGCCCACCTGGAGCTGGCGCGGCGCAACCTCTCGGATCTCGAGCCGCCCCGTCTCGTCTATCTCCTCCTCTTCAGCCACCCAACGGCGCCTGAGCGGCTCGCGCTCGGCCGGGCGTGGCATGCCGCAAACTCATAGGAGGCCGCTGCTGTTGCCTATACCGGCGCAAGCGGCGTACGCTCTGGTGAGGGCGCATGACCGGTCATGACGAGAATCGGGAGCGGGCCGAACAGGACCTTCTGTTCGAGGTCAACGCGCACGTGCACGATGCGGCCCGCCGCTTCGAGGGCGTGGCGCCTGAGCCCGGACACGAGCCCTGGGAGTTCACCTGCGAGTGCGGCGCGCCCGGTTGCCGTGTGGCGGTGTCGCTGACCCTCGCGGAGTACGAGGCGCTGCGCGCGGCCGACAGTCCGGTCCTGGCGCCCGGGCACGAACGCCGCGCCTAGAGTCAGGGGCCGTGGCCCCTCTCGAGCTGAGCGGCAAGCGGGCGATCGTGACCGGCGCCTCGTCCGGCATCGGGCGGGCGACTGCGGCGGCGCTCACCGCAGCCGGCGCGCGCGTCGCCGGCGGTGCGCGGCGCGTCGAGCGGCTCGAGACCGAGGTCGCGCTCGAGCTCGACGTCACCGACCCGGCGAGGTGCAGCCGTTTCGTCACGGAGGCCGTCGAGAGGCTCGGCGGGCTCG
>JAICLM010000217.1 GCA_025927435.1 Thermoleophilia bacterium
CACCAATCGCCCGGCGTCGTCCGCGCCCGCGAATGCGTACCCGGCGACGGCCGCCAGGGCAGCCGCGAGCACGGCGAAGAGGATCCCGAGCGCGTGCCGCTGCACGCGTCGAGCTTATTCGGGCGGGAGTGACTCCTCGCGCGGGGTTCGAGCGGAAACTCCCTCGGTACACTGGCCTACCGCACAGGGGCGTAGCTCAGTTGGTAGAGCGGCGGTCTCCAAAACCGTAGGTCGGGGGTTCGAGTCCCTCCGCCCCTGCTGCTCAGGCCGGAACGTCGGGGCGGTCGAGCCAGGACTCGACCTCGTCGAGGGTCATGTCACTCCGATCCGCGACGGGCTCGCGCGCGGAGTTGATCAGCGCGTATCCGTATTCGGAGTGGCGAAGCTGGAGGCCCTGCGCGCCGGCCCGGCGCTGCAGGCTCCGGCCGCGCAGCTTCTCGGCCTTGGCGTCGTTGGCCCCGGGCCAGCGCTCCTCGCGGGCGGTGGCACCGGGCGGCGCCGTTATTTCGCGCCGGACGCGCGGGATGCCTCCTTCGTCGCGCCGCTCGCGACTCACCGGATCCATTCCGCCGCTGCCGGCGTGGACTGCGCTTCTTCTGAACCCCCGTTCTGCGCAGCTGCTTCCCGGTCCGCCGCGCGCTCGTCGGCAGTCTGTTCCTTCTTTGCCCGCTTGCGCTCCCGCCGCTCCTTGAGCGCAAGTTCGCGTGCGCGCTTCGCATGGGTTTGCTGCTTGGCCGCCATTCGCCCCCTCCTTTCTCTCGGTCGCGCTCGATGCCTGGGTCGAGGCGGGACGACCTGCGTCCCCTGCTGCCCCTTCTGACCCTGCTCGGGCTCGTACGCGTTCTCGGGGAGGCGCCCAGCGCGCACTCCGGTACTCGCTCAGATCCTCCACCGACCCTAGCACCAAACCGCTGCAATCAGTCTGATTCGGCGTCGTCCGGAGTTCAGACCGCGTCGAGCGCGAGCTGGCGGAAATCGGCCAGGCTGGACACACCGACGCCGACGAGTCGCAGCGCCCCGGGCCGGTCGCGCAGGCCGCGATCGAGGAGGCGGCAGGCGAGGTCGGCGATCGTGTCGGGCTCGTCGATCCCGCTCGCCAGCGAGGTCGAGCGGCTGCGGATGGAGAAGTCCGCGTAGCGGAGCTTCGTCGTCACCGTGCGCGCGACCTGGCCGCTGCGTTGCAGCGCGGCGGCGACCTCGGCCGCCATCCCGCGCAGCTCGTCGTGGAGCCGCTCGCGGTCGGAGATGTCGCGCTCGAAGGTGTTCTCCACGCTGATCGAGATCCGCTCGGTGTCGAGCTCGAGCTCGCGCGGGTCGATGCCGCGGGCGCGATCGCGCAGCATCGTCCCGACGCTGCCCGGAAGCAGGCGGCGTAGCTCGTCGTCCGCCAGTGCGGCGAGGTCGCCGATCGTCTCCACGGCGGCGGCGCGCAACCGTTCCTCCGCCTTCGGCCCCACGCCCGGCAGCCGGCGTACAGGGAGCGGCGCGAGGAACGCCGCCTCCCGGCCGGCCGGCACCACGACGAGCCCGCCCGGCTTGCGCGCGTCGCTCGCCACCTTGGCGACCACCTTGCACGGCGCCACCCCGAGCGAACAGGTCAGACTCGTCGCGGCCCGCACCGCCGTCTGCACCGCCTCCGCGACGACGCGGGCGGCGAGGAAGTCCTTCGCAACCTCGCCGACGTCGAGGTAGCCCTCGTCCACCCCGGTCTGCTCGACCGTGGGGACGACGCCGCGCACCGTCTCCCAGACGTTTCGCGAGTACTCGCGGTAGAGCGCGTGCCGTGGCCGGACGAAAACGGCCTCCGGGCAGCGGCGGAGCGCCTCGGCACAGCTCATCGCGGAGTGGATGCCGAACCGGCGCGCGACATAGTTGGCAGTGGCGACGACGCCGCGGCCCCGCGGATCGCCGCCGACGACGAGCGGCTGCGTCCGGAGCTCGGGGTTCTCGAGCTGCTCAACGGCGGCATAGAACGCGTCCAGATCGAGGTGCGCGACGATCACGCGAACAAGCGTACGGGGCGCCGCCGACGGCGACGCCCCGCCACAGCCCGGATCAGCCGGCGATGACCGGCGGTGACTCCGGAGGCGCCGCTCCGCTCTCGAGGTGCCGCTCGACGTTGCGATCCGGCCGCCAGATGAGCAGGTACAGCCCGCCGAGGACGGCGATGATCGCGATCACGAGCAGCGTGATCCAGTCGAGGTTCAGGAAGGCCCTCGCGCTCGACAGCCCCGAGGGATAGATCACGTTCACGAACATCGCCGCGAGGTACCCGCCCGCGATGATCAGGACGGGCCACGCCCACTTTCCGAGCTGGAACGCGCCCTCCGGCTGCCAGCCGCGGGCGCGGGCGATGATCGCGCCGATCACCGTCAGCAGGAACGACAGGTAGATGCCGCTGACGCCGAACGAGACGAGGGCGACGAGGGCGTTCACGTGCGCCGGGTACGTGATGAACCAGATGTGGTAGTTGCTGCCCGGATTGATGTAGACGAGCAGGCAGAAGAGGACCGTGATCACCGCGCCCATCAGCAGCGCGTTGACAGGCGTCTTGAAGCGCTGGTTCACCCGCGAGATCCACCCCGACCCGGGAAGCGCGCCGTCGCGAGCGTAGGAGAACGCGAGCCTGCTGCCCGCTCCCTGGATGGAAGAGCCGCAGGAGAAGAAGGCGAAGATGATGATGAGCAGTAGGAAATCCTGCAGCCAGCTCGGCAGCTGGGCGAGGATCGACGGAACGCCGCCGGCGACGGTCGCGCCGACCGGATTGTGCTTCGCCGTTGCGAGGAGCAGGGCGCCGGTGAGGATGAGTGATCCGATTCCGCCCCAGATCAGTGCATGGCGCATTGCCCTGGGGATCTGCCGGCCCGCGTCCTTCGTCTCCTCCGCGATGTCGCCACACGACTCGAAGCCGTAGAAGATGTAGACCGGTGCGAGCACGGCGACGAGGGCGGCCGCGAGCCAGCTGCCGTGGAAGTCGAAGCCGAAGCCGTTGGTCGCCGCATGCTGCGCGCCCTGCGTCGAGAAGAGGAAGCCGAGGCCGTGGTGGAAGCCGTGGATCGCAAGGATGAGCGCGATCCCCAGCGTCCCGACGATCTCGACGTAGACACCGAACTTCGCGACGTCGGCCATGATCCGGGCGCCGGTGATGTTCACCGTGGTCTGGATCGCCAGCAGGATGAGCGTGATGAGAAGGATCGTGCCGTGGCCCGTCGGATCGAGGTTCCAGCCGAACCAGTTGTGCGTCAGCGCGGTGACGTAGCCGACGACTCCGGTGTCGACGGCCGCCACGGTGATGAGCAGGGCAAAGCCGTAGAACCAGCCGACGAACCAGCCGAAGCGGGGGCCGACCGAGAACTTGCTGTACTGGAAGAGCGCTCCGGCGACGGGATAGTGGCTCGCGAGCTCGCCGAAGACGAGCGCGACGAACAGCATCCCGATGAGCGGGATGAAGGTCAACCAGATGTACGCCGGCCCGCCGATCCCGAGGCCGAAGACGAAGAGCGAGTAGATGCCGACCATCGGCGAGAGGTACGTGAATCCGACCGCGAAGTTCGAGAACAGGCCGAGCACGCGGTTGAGCTGAGGCTTGTAACCGAGGCTCTCGAGCCGCGCATCCTCGCTCGCGCCGCCGGGGGCCGCAGTCGTCAGTTCGCCATCCATCGATCCCTCCTGATCGGGGTTGACCCCGTCCGGGCGAATCTACGGTTCGTGACGAAGTTGTCAATGCCTGCCTACGCGCCGTCTAGGCTCCGCACATGGCCGTCCTGACCTCGCAGCTCGACCGCGAAGCCGAGGACTTCGCGCGGCGACGCGGACGGATGGAGGAGCTCGTCGCCGAGCTGCGCGAGCG
>JAICLM010000183.1 GCA_025927435.1 Thermoleophilia bacterium
CGCCGGGCGGCGAGATCGGGCGCGGTCTCTGCGTGCTTCTGGGCGTCGCACGCGGCGACGGTCCGGAGGAAGCGGCTCGCCTCGCGGGCAAGGTCGCGCGGCTGCGCATCTTCCCGGACGACGCCGGGCGCTTCGACCGCTCGGTCGAGGACATCGCAGGATCGGTGCTCGCCGTCTCGCAGTTCACGCTGATCGCCGACACGGCGAAGGGAAACCGGCCGAGCTTCGTCGGAGCCGCACCGCCGGAGGAGGCCGAGCCGCTCTACGAGCACTTCTGCGCGGAGCTGCGCATGCTCGGCTTGCCCGTCGAGACGGGCGTCTTCGGCGCGAAGATGGAGCTCTACCTCGTGAACGACGGCCCGGTCACGATCGTGCTCGACGCCTAGCGGCGGAGGTGGCGTCCGGCCGATCCGCCGCGTTGCTACACTCGCCGAACCACATTTCACCGGTACGGAGAAATGGGCCTGCGGGCCCATTTTTTGTGACAGGGACGGGACAAATGCCGACGACACTCGAGAAGGAACGCCAGCTGCAAAGGGTGATTGCGCCGCAGGTCGAGCATGACCTGCCGGGCGTGGACGTCCTCGCAGTGGAGCTCCTGACCCCGTCGCGTTTCCGCGTGTACATCGACCATCCCGAGGGCGTCGACCACGCCCTCTGCGCAAGTGTCACGGACGTCCTCCGCGACTACCTCCGCGAGTACAGCGTCGAGGTGTCGTCACCGGGGCTGGACCGGCCGCTGCGCCGGCAACAGCATTTCGAGGCGGCGCTCGGCCGCCGCGTCCGGCTCCGCACCGCCGGGCGAAAGTTGAGCGGAGAGATCCTCTCCGCCGGCGAGCAGAGCGTGAAGGTCGCCGCCGTCGACGGCGCCGAGACCGAGATCCCGTACGCCGAGATCGTGCGGGCCAATCTGATTGACGAGGGAGTGACATGACCCAGGAGATCATCGAGGCCGTCCGCGAGATCGAGCGCGACAAGGGAATCGAGGAGGGCGCGCTCGTCTCCGCGCTCGAGGACGCGCTCCTCGCCGCCTACAAGAAGACGCCGGGCGCGTCCCGTCACGCGACCGTCGAGATGGACGACGACACGGGCGACTTCCGTGTCTTCTCGGTCGAGCTGCCGGCCGACATCGAGGAGCGCCTGCTCGACGAGGCTCGCGAGCGCAAGCTCGAGGAGCTCGAGAAGCTCGAGGAGGAGACCGGCGAGCGCCAGCACACGCTCATCTCCGACGACGATCTCGACATCGACTGGTCGGACGTCCCAAACGAGGACGTGAAGCGCGAGGATGTGACGCCGGAGGGTTTCGGCCGCATTGCGGCGCAGACCGCAAAACAGGTCATTTTGCAGCGCATTCGCGAGGAGGAGCGGCGGATGATGTACGACGAGTACATCGACCGCGTGACCGAGGTCGTGACCGGCATCGTCCAGCAGGCGGGTGACCGCAACAACGTCCTCGTCGACCTCGGCAAGGTCGAGGCGCTGCTACCGCGCTCGGAGCAGGTCGACGGCGAGCGCTACGAGCAGGGCTCCCGCATCAAGGCGGTCATCACCGAGGTCCGCTCCGGGACGAAGGGACCGCAGGTCATCCTCTCGCGGCGCGATCCCGAGCTGATCAAGACGCTGTTCGAGCTGGAGGTGCCCGAGATCGCGGACGGGCTGGTGGAGATTCGCGGCGTCGCCCGCGAGCCGGGCTACCGGTCGAAGATCGCGGTCGAGTCGCACGCGCAGGGGGTCGACCCGGTCGGCGCCTGCGTCGGCCCGCGCGGCTCGCGCGTGCGGATGGTCGTCTCCGAGCTCCGCGGCGAGAAGATCGACATCATCCCGTGGAACCCGGAGCCGGCGCGCTTCGTCGCCAAGGCTCTCTCGCCCGCGCGCGTCCGCGAGGTCTACCTCGACGACGAAGGCAAGGAGGCGACGGTGGTCGTCCCCGACGACCAGCTCGCGCTCGCGATCGGCAAGGAGGGTATGAACGCCCGCCTCGCCGCGCGCCTCACCGGCTGGAAGATCGACATCCAGAGCGATACCGAGTTCGCGCAGGCGGAGGCCGACGCGGCCTTCGGCGGCGGCGAGGAGGGTGCGGAGGACTTCTCCGGTCGCTGCGCGGCGATCCTCGCGAACGGCAAGCGCTGCCCGAATGCCACCCTGCCCGGCTCGAAGTACTGTGGCGTCCCGGCCCACCAGGAGCTCGCGCTTCACGACACCGACGACGAGGAGCCGATCGTGACCGAGGCCGAGCCGGAGCTCGAGGCCCTCGCCGACACGATGGAGCCGGACGCCGAGAGCGTCGGCCCCTCGTTGCCCGAGCTGGAGGTGAGCGAGGTCGACTCTCCCGCACCCGCAGACGTCGCGGCTACGCATGGGCCGGACGCGGTGGCCGTCGCGGAGGCAGAGGGCGAGGTCGATCTCGACACGGTCCTGCCGCAGCCTCAGCGTGCGGCAGGAGAGGACGGGACGGACGGCATCCCGATCGAGATCGAGGGTGCCCAGGCCGAGGAGGGCTCGTAACGGGAACTCCGGTGCGGCGCTGCGCCGGCTGCGGCCGCCGCGCGCCGCAGCGTGAGCTGCTGCGCTTTGCCGCGCGTCAAGGAGCGCTCGTGGCCGGCCGGAACGAGCCGGGCCGCGGCGCGTACACGTGTCGGAGCCTCGCGTGCTTCGACCGCGCGGCCGACCGGGGCATGTTCGCGCGAGTCCTGCGGCAGCGAGTCCGCGTCGGGCCCGAGCTGCGGCGCCTTTACACTGATGCGACGAATGGCTAACGGAGGCAACAGACCGAACCGTCCGCTCCGCCCGCGCGGCGGCGGCGGCGCTGCCGGACGGCGGCGCCGCGTCGTCATCGATCAGGGCGGGCAGCGTCCGTCCCGCGAGCAGCGGCAGGCGCGTCAGGACAGCCAGCGCCGCGAGCCGCGGCCGCCTGCTCCGCCGCCGACCGGACCCGTCTCCGTCGAGTCCGGTGTCAGCGTCCGTGACCTGTCGCAGGCGCTCGGCGTCCCGATGCCGGAGATCATCAAGATCCTGATGGGCCTGGGCCAGATGCGGACGGCGACCCAGTCGCTGAGCGACGAGGAGGTCGAGTTGATCGCCGCCGAGGTCAAGCGCGAGGTCACGATCAAGCACGCCGCCGACGAGGAGGAAGAGCCGGAGGCGTTCGACGACCCGGAGGATTCGCTTCAGGCACGGCCGCCGGTCGTGACCATCATGGGCCACGTTGATCACGGCAAGACCACGCTGCTCGATGCGATCCGCAACGCGCGCGTGGTCGCAACCGAGGCCGGCGGGATCACGCAGCACATCGGCGCCTACCAGGTCGACGTCGACGGCCGCAAGATCACCTTCCTCGACACACCCGGTCACGAGGCGTTCACCGCTATGCGTGCCCGCGGTGCGAAGGTGACCGACATCGCGGTTCTCGTCGTGGCCGCCGACGACGGCGTCATGCCGCAGACGAAGGAGTCGATCGCCCACGCGCGTGCCGCGGAGGTGCCGATCGTGGTCGCCGTGAACAAGATCGATCTCCCGGATGCGAACGTCGATCGCGTGAAGGGCGAGCTGGCGCAGGAGGACCTGCAGCCCGAGGATTGGGGCGGTTCGACGCAGTTCGCGGAGGTCTCGGCGAAGGCGCAACAGAATCTCGATGACCTGCTCGAGAAGGTGCTGCTGGTCGCGGACCTCGAGCTCGAGGGCCTCAAGGCGAACCCGAGCGCGGAAGCCTCCGGCCCGATCATCGAGTCGAGGCTCGACGTCGGCCGCGGGCCGGTGGCGACGATGCTCGTGCAGCGGGGCACGCTCAAGGTCGGCGACGCCGTCGTCGCCGGCGATGCCTACGGCCGGGTCAAGGCTCTCTTCGACTACAAGGGCGAGCGCCAGGAGAGCGCGGCGCCCGGCGAGCCGATCGAGATCCTCGGCTTCGACAAGCCGCCGGCCGCCGGCGAGCTCGCCCGGGTCGTCGGCAACGATCGGGAGGCCCGCGAGGTCGCCAACCGCCGCGGGGAACGGCTCCGTCGCGAGCAGCTCGCGGCCGTGCGCCCGAACACCGGAGTCTCGCTCGAGGGCCTGTACGAGCAGTTGCAGGCCGGCGAGGTGTCGGACCTCAACCTGATCGTCCGCGGCGACGTCGTCGGCTCGGTCGAGGCAGTCGTTTCGGAGCTGTCGAAGTTCGAGCATCCCGAGGTGCGGTTGAACGTGATCGCCGAGGGAGTGGGGGCGATCACGCAGAACGACATCATGCTCGCGTCCGCCTCCGACGCCCTCATCGTGGGCTTCAACGTCCGCCCGAACGCGGAGGCGAGGGAGCTCGCTTCGCGGGAGGGTGTGGAGATCCGCACCTACGAGGTCATCTACAAGCTCACCGAGGAGATCGAGCAGGCACTCGTCGGCAAGCTGGCCGCCGTCACCACGGAGGAGACGATCGGCGAGGCCGAGGTGCGCGCGCTCTTCCGGGTCTCGCGGCTCGGCACGATCGCCGGCTGCATGGTCACGAACGGCGTCGTTCGCCGCAACGCGAGCGTCCGCGTGATCCGCGACGGGGCCGTGATCTACACGACGACAATTGCGCAGTTGAAGCGGTTCAAGGACGATGTCCGCGAGGTCGCGGAGGGCTTCGAGTGCGGGATCCTTCTCGACGGCTTCAACGACGTGAAGGAGGGAGACGTGCTCGAGATGTTCGAGAC
>JAICLM010000175.1 GCA_025927435.1 Thermoleophilia bacterium
CGTCCGGCACCGGCACACCCAACGCCTCGCAGAGCGGCTCCCAGCCGTCGCGAGCCTGCCAATCGAGCAGCCGCTCCGCCGGTGCCTCGGCGCGTACCAGCGCGTTGTGCCGCTCGTAGAACGCTTGCGCCTGCTCGGCGTGGTCCCAGTCGGGGCCGATCTCGCGCGCCAGGAGCCCGCGGACCATCTGCTGCCACTCTTCGTGCTGGGGCTCGACCGGCTTCCGCAGCACCGGGAGGATCGTCTCGTCGGCGCTCTCCCACCATTTCGCCGCGCTGTCGCGGGTGGAAAGGAGGATCAGAGCGTCGGGATGCGCGTCGGCGAGCTCGCGCCAGAACACCGACGCCGGCCAGTCGACCGCGGCGACGCAGTCCGGCGGGAAGGAGCGCCAGTCCACGTCCTCGTCTCGCGCCGCCGCGTGCCACGTCGGCACGTCGTCGAGGTGCTGGAACACCTCGGCCATGTGGTAGCAGCGGCCGCCGAGCAGGCGCTCGAGCGCGTCCTTCAGGGAGCGGGTCGCGGTGCGTGGCAGCCCGGCTCCGACGACGCGCAGCATCAGGAGCCTCGGTGGGCCAGGAACTCGAGGAGGTCGCTGCGGGTGAGAACGCCGACCGGCTTTCCGTCCCGCGCGACCACGACCGCGCTGCCGCCGCCGGTGAGCGTCGCGAACACCTCGTCGAGCGTCGCCGACGCCTCGACCGCGGCGAGCGGCGGCTGCATCGCGGCGGCGACGTCCTCGTGCACCGAGTCGGGATTGCCGAAGACGCGCTCGAGCAGCGCCCGATCCTGCAGCGAGCCGATCACGTCCGCGAGCGACTCGCACTGGCCGTCCCGCACGACCGGCAGCTGCGAGATCCCGTAGCGCTGCATCGTGTCGATGCCCTCGCCGACCTTGGCGTGCGCGGTGATCGTCACGAGCTCGGGCATCTCGCCGCCGTGCTTCGCATGGAGCAGCTCGTCGACCGTCGGCAGCGTGGTCTGCCGCTCGACGAAGCCGTGCTCGAGCATCCAGTTGTCGTCGTAGAACTTCGACATGTACGAGCGGCCGGAGTCCGGGATGATCGCGAGCACGGTCGCCTCGGCCGGCAGCCGCTCGGCGACCCGGACGGCTCCGACGATCGTCGACCCGGCGGAGCCGCCGGCGAGGATGCCCTCCTCGCGCGCGAGGCCCCGCGCCATCAGGAACGACTCGCGGTCGGAGACCCGGATCCACTCGTCCACGACCTTGAGGTCGATCGTCTCGGGCCACGTGTCCTTGCCGATCCCCTCGACGAGATACGGATGGAGCTCGGACTCGCTCTCCGCGGTGTAGATCGAGCCCTCGGGATCGACGCCGACGATCTTCACCTCGGGCTTCTTCTCGTGGAACCAGCGCCCGACGCCCGAAATCGTCCCGCCCGTGCCGACGGAGATGACCAGCGCGTCGAGCTGGCCGCCGGTCTGCTCCCAGATCTCGGGAGCGGTGACGTCGTAGTGCGCCTGCGGGTTCGCCATGTTCGAGTACTGGTCGGGCTTGAACCCGCCCGGGATCTCCTCGGCGAGCCGCGACGACACGGAGTAGTAGGACTCCGGCGAGTCGTGGTCGACGGCGGTCGGCGTGATCACGACCTCCGCCCCGTACGCGCGGAGCATCGAGATCTTCTCCTGGCTCATCTTGTCGGGCATGACGAAGATGCAGCGGTAGCCCTTGCCCGCGGCCGCGATGGCGAGGCCGACGCCGGTGTTGCCCGAGGTCGGCTCCACGATCGTGCCGCCCGGCTTGAGCCTTCCCTCGCGCTCGGCCTGCTCGATCATCGCGAGCCCGATCCGGTCCTTCACCGAGCCTCCGGGGTTGAGGTACTCGAGCTTGGCGAGGATGCGGGCGTGACCTGCCGGAGACAGCCGGTCGAGCCGTACGATCGGCGTCGAGCCTACGAGGTCGAGGAGCTTCGGATACTCACGAGCCACAGCGAGCGAAAGGGTATGCCATCAGGATCACGGTGATCGGGCGTGGAAAGCCGGTCGACGCCGACGCGCTCGAGCGGGCCCGCATGCTCGAAGACCACCTCGAGCTGCTGTTCGCCGTCAACCAGGCTCGCGGCGGTCCGTTCTTCGTGCGCTACGCGAGTCCCGGAGAGCTCTGAGGCTCTTCCACGCTCGGGATCTCGTTCTTCACGAGCACGAGCGCGGCCACGGCTCCCGCCGCGGAGATACCCGCGATCACCCAGAACGCGAGGGCGTAGCCGCCTGTCAACGCCGCCGGCTCTGAGCTGCCGGTCCGCAACAGATGCGTCGAATGCGACACCCAGACGCTCGTCGCGATCGCAACGCCTATGGCGCCGCCGACCTGCTGCGCCGTGTTAAGCAGGCCCGATGCGAGCCCGGCTTCACGCGGCCCGACACCTGCGAGCGCGGCGATCGACACGGGGATGAACGCGAACGCCAGCCCGAAGCCGAACAGGAGATAACCGCCGAGCAGGTCGTGCGCGTAGGTTCCGTCGGCGGAGATCTGCGTGTACCACACGAGCGCCACGGTGTTGATCGCCATCCCGGCCACCATGACGGGCTTGGGGCCGACCTTCGTGCATAGCCACTGCGAGAGCCCGGCCCACAGAACCGTCGTCCCGGCGGTCGCCAGGAACGTGATCCCGGTCTTCAGCGGCGAGTAGCCGAGCACGTTCTGCACGTACAGCGTCAGGAGGTAGAAGTCGGCGAAGATCGACGCGCCGAGCAGCAGGCCGACGACGTTCGCGCCCGCCAGCGTGCGGATGCGGAAGATCGAGAGCGGCATCAGCGGGTTCGGAACGCGCGTCTCCCAGAGGACGAAGAACACGATGAGCGCCGCCGCCGCGACGAGCAGGATGATCGTCGTCGAGTCGCTCCAGCCGTCGATGGGCGCCTTCGAGATCGCATAGACGAGCAGCGCCAGGCCGCCTGTGACCGACGACGCGCCGATCACGTCGAAGTTGCGCCCGACGTCCGGCGCGCGGCTCTCGCGCACGACCGGCGGCGTGAGCGCGAGTACGAGCGCGCCGACGGGCACGTTGACGAAGAAGATCCATTCCCAGCCGAGGTACTTGACGAGGATCCCGCCGAAGAGGACGCCGGCGGCGGCTCCGCTGCCGCCCATCGCGCCCCAGATCCCGAGCGCCTTGTTCCGCTCGGCCCCCTCCGGGAAGGTGGTCGTGATGATCGAGAGCGTCGCCGGCGACACGATCGCCGCGCCGAAACCCTGTACCGCGCGCGCCGCGACGAGCACGCCGGTCGTGCTCGCGAGACCGCAGACGAGCGAAGCAGCGGAGAAGATCACGACGCCGACGAGAAACATCCGCTTGCGGCCGAGGATGTCCCCGGCCCGGCCGCCCAGCAGGAGGAAGCCGCCGAACGTGATCGCGTAGGCCGTGATCACCCACTGCAGGCCGGTCTCGGAGAAATGCAGGCTCTCGCCGATCGACGGCAGCGCGACGTTGACGATCGACACGTCGAGGACGGTCATGAAAAAGGCGACGCAGACGAGCGCGAGCGCCTGCCAGCGGCGCGGGTCCGGTCCAGCGGTCATCGAATGCTTCTCCCCTGTGATACGGCCATCGTACGGAGACGAGCGGCCAGGCCCCAAATCGACACGCAGAGCGTCCTAGTGCCGGAAGTGGCGGCGGCCCGTGAACGCCATCGCGGCGCCCGCCTGCGCCACGGCGGCGACCACGTCCTCGTCGCGGCGCGAGCCGCCCGGTTGGACGATCGAGGTCGTGCCCGCGTCGAGCGCGATCTGCGGGCCGTCGGGGAACGGGAAGAACGCGTCGGAGGCGAGCGCGGAGCCATTTGCGTCATGGCCGAACTCGGCGGTCTTCCCGACCGCGATTCGCACCGCGTCCACGCGGCTCATCTGGCCGGCGCCGATCCCGATCGTCTGCAGGTCCTTGACGAGCACGATCGCGTTCGAGGCGACGTGCTTGCACACCCGCCACGCGAAGACGAGGTCGCCCCACTGCGCCTCGGTCGGCTCGCCCGTCACCAGCTGCCAGCCGTCGCGCTCCTCGATCTCGGCGTCGGGATCCTGGACGAGCATGCCGCCGATCACCCGCTTGTAGTGCCGCTCACCCGGGTCGCCGGCGCGCCGCTCGCCGTCGAGCAGGATGCGCGTGTTCTTCTTGCGGCGCAGCGCGTCGAGCGCGTCCTCGGTGTAGCTCGGCGCGAACAGCACCTCGACGAACTGTTCCGCGAGCTTCTCGCCGAGCGGGGCCTCGATCTCGCGGTTGAGGACGACGACGCCGCCGTAGGCCGAGGTCGGGTCGGAGGCGAGTGCCTTGTCGTACGCCTCCTCGAGCGTGGCGCCGACCGCGACGCCGCAGGGGTTCGCGTGCTTGACGATGACGCAGGCCGGCAGCGCGAACTCGCGCGCAAGCGAGCGGGCGGCCGAGAAGTCGTTGAGGTTGTTGAAAGAGAGCTCCTTCCCGTGGAGCTGCTCGACGCGCGAGAGGAGGTGGCGGCGGACGCCGCGCTCGGCGTAGTACGCGGCCCGCTGGTGCGGGTTCTCGCCGTACGAGAGGTCGAGCACCTTGTCGAGCGAGACGACGAGCGAGTCGGGGAACTCCTCGCGCGCGTTGAACCACGTCGCGATAGCGGCCTCGTAGGCGGCGGTGTGCGCGAACGCCTCGGCGGCGAGGTGGCGACGGTTGTCGAGCGAGATCTCGCCGCTCGCGCGGAGCTCCTCGAGCACCTGGTGGTATTGCCCGGGTCGACAAACAGGAGCACAATGGGCGAAGTTCTTCGCCGCGCCGCGCAGCAGCGACGGGCCGCCGATGTCGATCGTCTCGACCGCCTCTTCCTCCGTCACCCCCCGTTTGGCCGTGACCTCCTCGAA
>JAICLM010000274.1 GCA_025927435.1 Thermoleophilia bacterium
GCACTCACGGAGGCGAACGCCGTTCCCTACGGCCTCACGGCGGGGGTCTTCTCGCGGGACGAGGACGAGCTCGACCGCTTCCTCGACGAGATCGAGTCGGGCGTCGTGTACGTCAACCGGCGCGCCGGCGCCACGACCGGAGCGTGGCCCGGTGTCCAGTCCTTCTGCGGCTGGAAGTCGAGCGGCCTGACCGGCAAGGGCGGGCTCGGGCCGTACTACGTGCAGCAGTTCGCGCGCGAGCAGAGCCGGACGATCGTCGAGCAGTGACCGCGCCGTCCGAGAACGTGCGCGAGCGGATCCGCGCCGTCGAGGGCACCGGCATGCGCACGTTCTGGCAGCCGGAGCCGCTCGTCTGGGCTCGCACGGAGGGCTGCCACGTCTGGGACGCCGACGGAACGCGGTACCTCGATCTGTACGCCGGCTTCGCCGTGGCCAACGTCGGCTACTGCCATCCCCGCGTGACCGAGGCGATCCGCGCACAAGCCGGCGTGATGACCCACTGCCCGTCGGCCGCTCCCTCCGCGGTGCGAGCCGAGCTCTACGAGCGGCTGCTCGCGATCTCGCCGCCGTCCCTCGACCGCGTGCTCCTGGCCGTCACTGGAGCGATGGCCAACGAGACCGCCGTCCAGCTCGCCCGGGCGGCGACGGGCCGCCGCAACGTCGTCACCTTCTCGGGGACATACCCGGGGCGGACGGTCGGAGCCGTCCCGTACGCGGGCAAGCACGCGTACCGCGAACCGCTCGGGGTCGCGGCCGACGCGCACTTCCTCCCGTATCCCGATCAGTACCGCAGCGCGTGGGCGGGCGACGGCGATCCGGCCGAGACGGTGCTAAGGCTTCTGGAGGACGCGCTCGTCGACCCGGCCTCCGGCGTGGAGCCGCCCGCCTGCATCCTCGTGGAGCCGATTCAGGGAAACGGCGGCGTCGTGATCCCCCAGGCTGGCTTCCTCCCCGGCCTGCGCCGCCTCTGCGACCGCACCGGCACGCTCCTCGTCCTCGACGAGATCCAGTGCGGCTTCGGGCGCAGCGGTCGCATGTGGGCGTCGGAGCACGACGATGTGGCGCCGGATCTGATGACGGTGGGGAAGGGCATCGGCGGCGGCCTGGCGCTCGCCGCGGTGCTCGGGCGTTCCGAGCTGATGACCACCTGGGAGCCGGACACGGTCACCTCGACCTTTCTCGCGAACGCGCTCAACGCCGCGGCCGGCTGCGCCGCGATCGACGTCCTGCGCGAGGAGGGGCTGGTCGAGCGATCCGTGCGGCTCGGCGCACACGCCCTGGCGCGTCTGGAGCACGAGCTCGCCGGGAGCACGGCCGTCGGCGACGTCCGCGGGCGCGGCCTCTTCGTCGGGCTCGAGCTCGTGAAGGAGAATGAGCCTGATCCGGAGCTCGCAGGTCAGACGCAGCGCGCTCTACGCGAGCGGGGCGTCCTCGTCGGCCGGGGTGGCCGCTACGGCAACGTCCTGATCCTCGCACCGCCGCTGGTGATCGAGGAAGACGTCCTCGACGGCGGGCTCGACGCGATCGCCGAGGTTCTCCAGAGAGCGGGAGATGGGCTTGAAGCCGTCCGCGCGATCCCCTAGCCTCGTGGCGAAGCCGACGTCTCGACCCGTTAGGGGGAAGCTTTGAACACGTACCACTACGTCCTCTACGTCCATCTGCTGTCGCTCTTCGTCGGAATCGGCGCGGGCTCGGTGCTGCTCGCTTGCCTCTTCCAGCTTCGCGCAGCTCGCACGGTCGAGCAGGCAGCGCCGTGGGGGATGATGGCGGGCAAGGTCGGGAAGCTGTTTCCCATCGCGATCCTCGGGCTCTTCGGCACCGGCGCGTACATGACGAGCGAGACCTCGTTCCCGTGGACGTGGAGCACGGCCTGGGTGGAGGTCGGAATCGCCGCCCTCGTCGTGCTGACCGTGCAGGGTGCCGGCATCGCCGAACGCACAGGCCACAAGCTCGGCGCCGCGCTGCAGGCGAACGGCCCCGGGCAGCTCGGCCCGGAGGCACGCCGCATGACTCTCCATCCCGGTCTCTGGGTGGTCGAGTTCTCGAATCTCGGGATCGTCTTCGGCGTCGTCTGGAACATGACGCAGAAGCCGGGGCTCGGGGAATCGATCGCCGCGGTGGTCGTCGGCTACGTCGTCGGCGCGGTGCTGGCGCTGCTCATCACGCGGTCGGGGCAGGAGGAGCACGCGGCGGCTACCGAGCCCGCCGGCTAACACACTTCTTAGAGAAGTAGGCGCAATCGCGTCAGGCGCGACCACCCCTCCGGGACGCAACCTGGAGGGGTGGACGACCTAGACCTCCAGCTGAGCGAAATCGTGCTCTTCGAGCTGCCGACCCCTGC
>JAICLM010000305.1 GCA_025927435.1 Thermoleophilia bacterium
AGGCAGCGGGGGCAGGCGATCGGGATCTGGGCCGGGGTGTCGGCGCTGGCGCTCGCGATCGGCCCGCTCGGCGGCGGGCTGATCGTGGACAACCTGAACTGGAACTGGATCTTCTACGTCAACGTGCCCGTCGGCGTCCTCGGGATCGTCGTCTCCCAGTTCGCGATCCGGGAGTCCCGCGACACGTCGGCCGAGCAGAGCATCGACCTCCCCGGCCTCCTGACCTCGATCGGCTTCCTCTTCTCGCTCAGCTACGCGCTCGTCGAGGGGAACAGCCACGGCTGGACCTCGGCCGAGATCCTCGGTCTCTTCGCGGCGGCGGCCGTCCTGCTCGTGACCTTCATCGTGGTCGAGCACCGGCAGAGGCTGGCGATGCTGGACCTTTCGCTCTTCCGGATCGGTGCGTTCACCGGGGCCAACGTCGTGGCGATGCTCGTGTCGCTCTCGATGTTCGGCGTCTTCTTCTTCGTCTCGCTCTACATCCAGAACATCCTCGGCTTCTCGGCGACCAAGGCGGGCGCCGCGTTTCTGCCGATGGTGTCGCTGATCATCCTGATCGCGCCCCTGGCCGGCCGGCTGTCCGACCGGGTCGGCTCGCGCTGGCTGATGGGCGCCGGGATGACGCTCGTCGGGTGCTCGCTCCTGCTGTACGAGCGCGTCACCGTGCACTCCGACTACTGGACGCTGCTGCCCGCGATGATCGTCGGCGGCGTCGGGATGGCGATGACGATGTCGCCGATGACCGCCGCAGCGATGGGCGCGGTGCCGGTCGACAAGGCCGGCGTCGGCTCCGGCGTCCTCAACAGCTTCCGGCAGGTCGGCGGCTCGCTCGGCATCGCCGTCATGGGCGCAATCGTGGCGTCGTATCTCCACCATCCGACACGCAGCCCGCTCGCCGCCCAGGACTACGTCAACGGCCTCCATGCCGGCTTCGCGGTCGGTGCGGCGATCACGTTCGTCGCCGCGATCGTCGCCGTCGTCACCGTGCGCACGCGGCCCGAGGTCGTGCGCGAGCACATCGCGGAGCTGGCGGCATGAGCGTCGCCGCGCCGCGGATGGCGGCGGCGGACCGCCGCAAGCACCTGATCGAGACCGCGATCCGCCTGTTCACCGAGGGCAGCTATCACGGCACGACGACCGCGGAGATCGCCCGCGCCGCCGGCGTCTCCGAGCCGATCCTGTACCGGCACTTTGCGTCGAAGCGAGATCTCTACCTCGCGGCGCTCGAGCACGTCTGGGCCAAGACGCGGGAGGCCTGGGAGCGGAAGCTCACGGAAGCGACCGACGCCTGCGCTGCCGTCGAGGCGATCAGCAAGGAGCACGTCTCGGTCCGCTCGCCGAAGCTCCAGCTCGCGGAGCTCTGGGTCCAGGCGCTGGGCGAGGCCTCCGAGGATCCGGAGCTGAAGCGGCACCTGCGGCGGCACATGCGCGAGGTGCACGACTTCGTGGCGGACCTGATCCGCCGCGGCCAGGAGCAGGGTGCAATCGCAAAGGAGCGCGACGCCGACTCGGAAGCGTGGATCATGCTCGCGGGCGGCAT